>CAMPKR010000100.1 GCA_946887345.1 uncultured Bacteroidota bacterium
TTTTGAAAGCTCGTGCTGATAATTTTGGTAAAACCACTAAAATAAAATTTGCATGAGAACATCTACGCTTATTCTTACTATTGTTTCATTGTTCCTGGCTTCTGCATCGCAGGCGCAATATTGTATGCTTCCGGGGCGTACGTCTTACAGCAATGATCAACCGGGTATCACCAATTTCAAACTGAATACGATCAACAGGACTTCCTCCAACGTGGAAAATGCCCTGAGCCAGCCTCCAGTAACTGTTACCACAGATACCACCACATTAATGAGGGGCCAGACCTACACTGTAAGCATTACTCACAGTGTGGATGCCGTGATCTTCCCTACAGCGAGGAACAATATCCGTGTATGGATAGACTATAATAAGGACCTGGATTTTTCAGATGTCGGCGAAACGGTTATCACTTTTGATCTCGATACTCCCGGAACCATCTATACTGCTACATTTACTGTGCCCATGACAGCGCCTCTTGGTTATACGAGGCTGCGAGCTACTGCTAAAATGAGCGCTGATGCGGGACATACCCTGCCGACGTCCTGCGATGTGCCTGCGGATCCCCTGGACTACCATGGCGAAATGGAGGACTATACCGTAAAGATATCAGACCCAACATTTGTAGCAGCAGTAAACGAGCAGAACAACGTAGCATTGTATCCGAATCCTACGGGCGGAAAAGTGACCGTTGAGTTCAACCAGCCGGTTAGTCTTGCTTTATTCGATATGACCGGCAAACAACTCGCGAACATTGCAGACAGTAAAGCCCTATCACCATTTACTTTTGATCTGAACGATCATGCTTTACCACAGGGTATTTATTTTCTGCAGATCAAATCGGGCGATGCTGTCTCTTACCAGAAGATTCTGAAGGTTGATCAATAACGGGCAGTTATGAGGCTGTTCATTTTATCAGTTTTTGTCACGCTTGCTTTCTCTGCCTGTAAAAAAAAGGCAGAGAAAGCTGATGTGGCTGTATATGTAAAGCATCATGGCGTACTCATTTCCGGGGCTACCGTGTATGTGAAGTATAATGCAGAAGAATTTCCGGGTACTGATCCGTCTTTGTATGACGAGTCAAAAGTCTGCGGCACCACGGGTCACGGAATAGGACACGCTCATTTTGAGGGTCTTGACGCAGGAAATCATTACTTCTACTCTGTTGGTTACGACAGTACTATAATGGATGATGTGATGGGCGGCATAGGGCTGAAAATAGAAGAGTCTTCCGTAAAGCAAGACCTTGACCTTGATATACCCGTAACTGAATAACTATTGAAACGCGCCATTACATACATTACACCTCTATTACTTGTATTCTCCTGCGAAAAGGAGAAGCCCGCACCCGTTGAACCTATAGGCTGCGTGGCTAAGTACAGCTCCGATATAGCACCAGTCAGTACTGCGAAGTGTGCTCTTCCCGGCTGCCATGTGGCTGGCTCTTCCTTTGGCGACTTTAGTGCGTATGCTGAACTAAAGCAAAGGGCTGACAATGGCCGTATTCAAAGGAATGTTTTTGAGCTTAAGATAATGCCTCCATCGACTCAGGCACAATTGACTGATGAAGAAAAGGACAAACTAAAGTGCTGGCTGGATAATGGCGCTCCGCAGGATTAGTACGATTGCCCTGGCTTGTGCGCTATTTATTACTGCGTGCAAGCACCAGCCTTTACCCCAAAATGCAGGTTATCCTGCGGATATTGCGGAGATCATTATTAATAAATGCGCCATCAGCGGCTGCCACAATGAAGCCAGTTATGTTGCAGCAGGGGGGCTTGATCTGAGTAACTGGAATAAAATGTTCGAGGGTTCCCGCTCAGGAGCGGTGGTCATTCCTTATAGCCCTGATTTTAGCACACTTTGTTATTTTACCAATATTGATACTTCCATAGGCGTGGCACTTTCGCCAACCATGCCGCTAAATGCTCCTCCGCTGTCAGCAGCAGAATATATAAGGCTGAAAACCTGGATTGAAGCAGGAGCAGCCAATGACAAAGGAGATATAAAATTTGCCGGCCATCCTGGTAGAGAAAAATTGTACATCACTAACCGGGGTTGCAACGTAGTAACGGTTGTAGACAAAGAGACTTTGTTGCCAATGCGATACGTCACGGTAGGCAGTGTTTCAGCAAGTTTCCCCCATTGCGTAAAGGTATCCCCAGATAAGAAGCATTGGTACGTGTCCTTTTTTAGTCCAACGACTCTTATCCAAAAGTTTAACGCCGGCACGGACGAGCTTGTAGGAGAGGTCAATATAAGTAGTGGTACATGGACCTCATTCGCCATCAGTGCCGATTCTAAATATGGATTCTTTGTCGACAACAGTAGTCCGGGGAAAGTAGCATATGTAGACCTGGAAACAATGCAACTACTCGCGACCTATACGTTCAACGGAAATTTTCGCTATCCTTCAGGAATTATTATTAACGACAATTTGAAGAAGTTATATGTTGGAGCTACTTACGGAAATTTTATTTACAGAATTGATATTGCGGATCCTTCGCTACCCGTAATAAGCGAGATGGTAATAGATGGAAGCAGCAACATTCAGTATCAATCCTTACTTGATCCCCATGAGCTGATATTGGAGATTGGCAAGGACGAATGCTATGTAGCCTGTGCGGGCTCAGGCGAGATACGGCGCGTTAGCATGCAAAACGATAATATATGGCAGGTAATTTCGCTGGGAGCTGCACCTGCTTATATGGATATATCTGCCTCGACGGGAAAACTCTTTGTTAGCTGCCCTGATGATATGGGTACTTTCCCTGGTAACAGGGGCTCTGTAGCGGTAGTAGACCTGGCAACAGGCGGTATCAATAAGATGATCAACAGCGGTTACCAGCCTTATGGTATTTCGGTAGACGATAAGAGAGGAATGGTTACTGTGGTGAATGCCAACATCAGCTCCGCCGGGCCTCAATCCCACCACTCTTCCCGCTGCGGTGAAAGGAACGGGAATATCAGTTTTATTCGCCTCTCGGACCTATCCATTATGGACAAAAAAAGAGAGCTTTCTATCTTTCCCTTCAGCATATCGGCACGCTGATCTCCGTTTCCCTGTCATTTTTTTCCGTTTCCCTGTATTTCATTTGCGGGAGCCTGGTTTTCGCTGTCATTTTGCGTTAAAATAAATGCACGATGCGGTTTATTCAGATACTGTTTTTAGCGACTTTGGCTTTTTCAGCTGCAAGGGGTCAGGAGCAGATAAATAATTTAGAGGCTTTGCTGCAATATGCGGACGCTCACAGCACGGAGGCAAAACAGGCTCAGCTGCTGCCTCAGGTTGCGAAGCAGGATGTGAATATTCAGACTTCTGGACTATATCCGCGCATTAATGTCTTCAGTACCGCAGATTATTACCCGATAATTCCTTCAATGGTAGTCCCTGCATCGCTGGTGGGTGGTCCGACGGATTCTTATACGCCGGTGCAGTTTGGTCTGCCGTATGTGTTTGTTGCAGGTGCCGAGCTGAGTATTCCGGTTGTGGATTTGGAAAAATGGGCACAGCTGAAGAGGGCTAAGACACAATACCAGCAATCGCAATGGAGTAGCAAGGCATCCATGGAAAGGCTGCACATACAAGTGGTGCAGCAATATTACCAACTACTGGTGGCCAAAGACCTCGCGAAACTGAATGAAGAAAACCTGGAAACCGTAACAGAGCTTGTTCGCATTATGGCCGACAGGAAAGAGGCCGGTATACTGGAGCCTGCCGAATACAACCGCTCTCTCAACTTGAAATTAAATACTGAAACCTCGGGAATAGACTATGCTAAGAACATTCGTCAAGCTGCAAACGCCCTGTATGCAACATTGGGTATAAAGGATAAAAAGCAAGCTGATATAGCCGGCTCACTGAGTGATTTTAACTGGCCACTTCTGGAAGCACGGACATATATCGGTTCACGGCCAGCCTGGCAGGAAGCTGAGATGAAAATTAAATCTTCTGAGCTGGCACTCGCGGAAAGTAAAAGAGGAGGATTGCCTAAGCTGAACCTGAATTCACGCTATGCCTATAATATGCTGAGCAAGCTGGAATCTGGCAGTAGCGGGGTAGAGTTTGAAACAGCTAATATAGGCCTGAGGCTGGATATCCCCGTTTTCAGGGGCAACTACTATCGCAGCCTGCAAAAGAAGAATAGTTGGCAACTAGAGTCTGCCCGGCTGGAGAAAGAAAAAGTGGAGGTAACATTGAGCCAGCAACATGAGGACTGGTTTAACCAGTATTCTTCTGCCTTTGCGAAGCGCGCCGTGATAGAGCAAAAAGTGAAAAATGCTTCAGATAATCTCCGCATAGCTCGCCTTAACGTAAAGGAAGGCCTGATGGAGTTCGACGAATTCAACAACATATTTATCGAATACAACCGCGCCAAAATGGAATATCTCCAAAACCTGGCCGACGGGGTATTATATCATTTACTAAGCACACAAAACTTTTAATAGATGAAGCAATCGCTTACAGCTCTTTTGCTGCTTTGTGCACTGGCAGCATGCAAGGATAAGCAGGAAGAAATACACCCTCAGTATAAAGAGCTGACTTCTGCCGTGTATGCATCAGGATCATTGGTGCCTGAGCAGGAATACAGGGTCGTTTCCAGTGTTGATGGCTACCTGGTCCAGTCGGCGGTAAAAGAAGGGGATAGCGTACATAAAGGACAAATGCTATTTGCCATAAGTAGTGAAGTGAGAGAGGTGCAGCAGCGCGGAGCAGCGGCTGTAGTGCAGAGGACTGCCCCTACGGCATCGGAAAATTCACCCCTCATTACCGACTTGAAAAGCAAAATGGCCGTAGCGAGGATAAAAATGCAGCAGGACAGCCTCCAATATCTGCGCTACAAAAGCCTGTACGATCAGCAGGCCATCTCAAAAAGCAGTTATGAAAAATACTATCTGCAATACGAATCGTCGATAAAGGACTACAATTCTCTCAGGGAGCAGTTAGACCAGCAAAGGCTTAACAGTAAGCTGCAGATGCAGCAAGCGCAAAACCAGCTTTCGCTTGCGGCAGCCCAGGCTAATGTCGGCAACCTGAAAAGTTTTGTGAACGGCAGGATATACGAAGTGTACAAAAAGGAAGGTGACCTGATAACTCCTAACCAGCCAGTGGCGCTGATTGGTGCAGGAAAGATGATCGCAAAATTGCTGGTTGACGAAGATGACCTGGATAAGGTGTTTAATGGTCAGAAGGTGCTCATTAGTATGGATGCTTATCCGGGAAAGGTGTTTAAAGCCCATATCAGCAAAATATACCCGCTGCTCAATAAGGTGGAGCAGTCGTTTCGCGTGGATGCTGAACTGGATGATGAAGTTGCCCTCGGAATGTATGGGCTGAATATAGAGGCCAACATCGTGATAGCGGAGAAGCGGAAAGTGATGGTGATACCGCGCGGGGTATTGCTGAAAGGCGATAGCATACTGGTGAAAAAAGGTGATGATGTTGTAAAGGTAAAAGTGAATAAGGGGCTCGAAGATGAGCAATGGGTGGAAGTAAAAGGACTGGATGAGCAGACAACTATAATAATAGAAAAATGAACTGGAAACTATCATTCAGAATAGCGGTAACACACCTCGTTACCAAGCGCAAGCAGAGCATCATTGCAATGCTGGGGGTGATGTTTGGCATATCCATGTTCATTATCATGATCAGCTTCATGACAGGGGTGAACCAGTTCCTCGAGGACATCACTATGGACAACACCCCCCATGTGCGCATTTACAAGCCTATAGAGATACAGGACAGGAAGATCATTTCCGATGCTCAGCCTGTAGGTGCCGATGACTGGCATATTGTGATGCATCAGAAACCCAAGAATGATATGCCCAAAATAAAGAACGGCATACAGCTGATGCAAACAATAGAAAACATGCCGGAGGTTCTGGGAGCTGCGCCGCAGGTTTCATCACAGGTTTTTTACAACAATGGTCCGGTGCAGATACCGGGCAATATATATGGTATAGACGTACGGAAGCAGATAGCTATGTTCTCCCTGGACAAGAAAATGGACTTTGGTGAGTTGGAAGACCTCTTAAAAGGCGGTGACATGATAGTAATGGGTCGTGGCCTGGCGGAAAAGATGGGAGTAGAGGTAGGCAGCAGGGTAAGCATTACGACACCTGATGGTGCCAACCTGACTCTGAAAGTGGCTGGTATTTTTTCTTTCGGTATAGCCGCAATGGATGAAACACGCAGTTATGCAACCCTGGCAACAGTGCAAAAGGTATTGCAGAAGGATCCTTCTTACATCACCGATATTAATATCAAGATGAAAGACGTAAATGCTGCTTCGGCATTCAGAAAGAAACTGGAGAACCAGCTGCCCGGTGTTTATGTGGAAGACTGGGAGACAGCCAATGCCTCTATGTTGGCTGGTGATAAAATCAGGAATATACTTACAGCTGTGGTGTGTATCACGCTGCTTACCGTTGCGGGCTTCGGTATCTACAATATTATGAACATGAACATCATCAGCAAAATGAAGGACATTGCCATCCTGAAAGCTACCGGCTTCCAGGGAAATGATATCACAGGCATTTTCCTTCTGCAATCGCTGATGATCGGTATAGCAGGTGGCCTGCTGGGCCTGCTGATAGGTTTCTTTTTCAGCTACCTGCTTTCGAAAGCTCCATTTCCCGCGGCTTCTTTCTTCAGGATAAAAACATTCCCGGTCAACTTTAAGGCCGTGCATTATATCGCAGTCTTGATGTTTGGTTTTCTCACTACGCTGTTTGCAGGGTACTTTCCCTCAAAGCGGGCGGCAAAAATTGATCCTGTCCAGATCATCAGGGGTTAAAGAATAGTTATGGCTAGCGTTTTAAAAGCGAATAATATTGTCAAATACTTTTACCAGCCTGAAAAATTCCAGGTATTAAAAGGGGTGGATTTTGATGTGGCGGAAGGTGAGTTTTTGTCTATAGTTGGTAAGTCGGGCTGTGGTAAGAGTACATTACTCTATATACTCTCCACTATGGACACGGATTACGAAGGCAGCCTGGAAATAAAAGGTGAAACCCTTACAGGCAAAAGCCAGAACGATCTTGCCCGTTTCCGCAATGAAAACCTGGGCTTTGTATTCCAGTTCCACTACCTGTTGCCGGAGTTCACTGCCTTAATGAACGTAATGCTGCCTGCTTTGAGACTTGGCCGGTATAGCAAGGAGGAGGTGGAGGAGCGTGCTATACAAAAACTAAGGCTGGTAGGGATGGACGAATACGCCATGAAACATGCTTCCAAGCTTTCAGGTGGGCAGCAACAACGTGTCGCCATTGCCCGTGCGCTGATCAACGACCCCGCGATAATAATGGGAGATGAGCCGACAGGTAACCTGGACAAGGCTAATTCCACAAGGGTGTTCGATATTTTCAAAGAACTGACAGAGGGCAAAAAGCAAACCATTATTACCGTGACTCACGACCTGGATTTTGCCAACGGCTCCGACCGCATTATAGAGATGCAGGATGGGCAGATATTGGGCATTCATGCACCGGAGAGAAACTAGCATTCATTTATTTGTATTTTGTGCGGGCGATCAATAAACATAGCGATTTGAGCAGCGGACAGCAAAAAAAGTTGAACAACTTGCAGTATAGGTTCACTCCGTACTTTCTTATTGCATTGTTCGCTTTGAGCACAGCTGTTATCCGCCGGGTCATTATACCTGAATGGTCGGTATGGCAGCACCTGCTCAGCTTCGTTGGACAGACCATAAGCCTTATCGGTATCTGGCATCTTATCAAATGGTTGAACGGCAAACTCGAGAACCGCTATCCTTTTAGCCAGGGACCCATGAAGAGGATGTCCATGCAGATATTTATCACATTTGTTTTGCTGACGCCTGTTCTGTTCACTGTGGTCTTTCTATTCAAAGATTATCTTCCCCCGTTTGTTGATCAGAAATTATATGTTGTCATTATCATGATATACGTTATTGTGATATTTCTCTTCAACTTTAGTTTTTACGCTTCCTACTTTTTCCGCATTTGGCAACAATCTGTTGAGGAGAAGGCAGAACTGGAAGTACAGACCGCGGAACTGGAACGAGAAAAGCTGAATTTGCAATACCATCAACTGCGCAACCAGGTAAATCCGCACTATCTGTTCAATACCCTTACCTCTCTCGATGGATTAATCCAGACCAACCCATCTCTTGCTTCTGAATTTGTGCAGCACATGTCTAAGGT
>CAMPKR010000101.1 GCA_946887345.1 uncultured Bacteroidota bacterium
GCACGATAGTGCGAAACCGTACCCGGTAATAGAAGTGACGTTTAATAAGGGCAGCAGGAAAGACTTTTACCGTAATAATACCAACCATATACTCGAGAAAGGCGAATGGATAGCACTGGAAGGAGTAAGTGGTTTTGACATAGGCCAAGTAAGCCTTACGGGCGAACTGGTAAAGCTTCAGATGAAGAAATACGGGGTGGAAGACCAGCCCAGCCTGAAGCGCGTGCTTCGTCCCGCTACCGAGGACGATCTCAAAATTTTCGACACCAACAAGCAAAGAGAAGCTGAAATGCTTACGCGCTGCAGAGCTATGGCTAAGCAGTTCAACCTGGATATGAAGCTCTGTGAAGTAGAAATTCAGGCCGATGGTAAAAAAGCTACTTTCTTCTACACGGCTGACGGCCGTGTAGATTTTCGCGAGCTCATCAAAGCATACGCGGGTGAGTTTAAAGTAAAAGTGGAAATGCGCCAGATTGGTGCCCGCCAGGAAAGCGGTAAGGTGGGGGGTATCGGTTCCTGCGGACGCGAGCTCTGCTGCTCTACGTGGCTCACCGATTTCAAATCGGTGAATACCACAGCTGCCCGCTACCAGAATCTCTCTATCAACCAAACAAAACTTTCCGGCCAGTGCGGCAGGCTTAAATGCTGCCTTAACTACGAGCTGGATACTTATATGGATGCTCTCCGCGTTTTCCCGGATAATGCTGAAGCGCTGGAAACTATAAAAGGAAAGGCTACCCTTCAGAAGCGCGATATATTCAAGAACCTGATGTGGTACAGCTATTCAGATAGCAGCAAGCAATACCCGCTCACCATAACCCGGGTTAAAGAAATACTCACACAAAACAGGAATGGCCAGAAAGCTGACGAACTGCAACCGGTAGAACTGGAAGTAAGCAGCAACAAAGCCGGCCTGAAAGTGGACATGGGCTTCGTGAACGACGTAGGCCAGATAACCCTCAAGGCGCTGGAAAAGAACAGTCGTAAAAAGAAAGGTGGTGGAAATAAAGGCGGACAGAAGCAGGCGCAAGGTGGGGGCCAACAAAGGCAACAAGGTCAACAGCCTAAACAAGGCGGACAAGGCCAGAACCGCCAGGGTGGTGACAGGCAGCGCCCGAAGCAACAGGGACAAGGCGGTGGTCAACAGCAACAAAGGCCGCAGCAACAAGGTCAGCGTCCTAAACCACAACAAGGAGGCGACCAGCCACAAGCGCAAGGTCAACAAGGGCAGGGGCAGGGCCAGCAAGGTCAGAAGCCGAATAACGACCGCAACCGCAATAACCGTAACAGGAACAAACCAAAGCCTAAGCAAGACACTCCTCCTCAGCAAGGTTAAGATCATAGACAATATCCCTCGCATTGCGGGGGATATTTATTTTATACTGATAGTACCTTCCTACCTTATTTGTATAGCGCCGGAATCTCAAGCGACGTCCATAACAGTGGGAACTCTATAACTATAAAAAGAAAGGACCGCAGATGCGGTCCTTTTTCTATTTTAAGATCGTCGTAGTTAGTTGCCATACTCACTCAGGAACTTGATGCGCATCATTTGCAAATGCTCTATGCTTACATTATTGCCTTTAAATTCTTCGTATGCGCTCTCCAGGTTATCATCCTGGCTACCGCGGAAGTAGTCGAAAATATCTTCCTGCTCATCTTCATCCAGCTCCTGCTCCAGGCAGTAGTCAAGATTTAGCTTGGTACCACTCGCAACAATAGTCTCCATTTCCAGCAGCAGATCCTGCAGGCTCAGGCCTTTATTCCTGGCTATGGTATCAAGAGGTATCTTCTTATCTATGTTCTGAATGATAAAGACCTTCATACCGCTCTTGTTCACTACGCTCTTCATCACAAAGTCGTCGGGCTTCACTATATCGTTCTCTTCTACATACTTTTCTATTAGCTCTACAAACTTCTTTCCGTAGCGTATAGCCTTACCCTTACTCACGCCCTGTATCTTCTCCAGTTCTTCCAGCGTAGTAGGATAGCTGATCGCCATGTCTTCCAGCGAATTCTCCAGGAAGATCACGAACGGAGGCAGGCCCTTTTCTTTAGCCACCTTGCGGCGCAGGTCTTTCAGCATCTCAAATAGTGCCGGATCCACCTGCGATGCACCACCACTACCTGTAGTCACTTCTTCATCGTCGTCGCTCGTCTCTTCGTAGTTATGGTTCATAGCTACGTAAATGAGGTGTGGCTTCTTCAGGAACTTGTGCCCCTTCTCGGTTATCTTCAGCAGGCCATACTCTTCTATATCCTTTCGCACCATGCCTTCCAGCATCATCTGGCGTATGAGCGAGTTCCAGAAGTTGGCCTCCATCTGCATTACCACTCCGGAGCCGAACATCTTCAGCTTATCGTGGCGGAATGTCTTTATCTGCGGATTACTCTTACCGAGTATAATGTTCACCACATAGTCTATGCCAAAGCGCTCATCCAGTTCTTTTATCGTTTCCAGCACTATCTTACTGCTGTCACGAACTTCCAGCATTTCTTTCGGATTCAGGCAGTTGTCGCAGTTGCCGCAGTTGCCTTCTTTATGCTCTTCCCCAAAGTAGTGCAGCAACAGCTTCCTTCGGCACACGCCACTTTCAGCATAGGCCACTGTTTCCGCTATTAGCTGGGCTCCCATTTCGCGTTCGCTCAGTGGCTTGTCGCGCATCAGGTGTTCCAGCTTTTGTACGTCTTTGTATGAGTAGTAAAGGATACATTTCCCCTCCAGTCCGTCACGGCCCGCACGGCCCGTTTCCTGGTAATAGTTCTCCAACGACTTGGGTACGTTCCAGTGTATAACAAAACGCACGTCAGGTTTATCTATACCCATGCCAAAGGCTATGGTTGCTACTATCACATCCACATCTTCCATCAGGAACTGGTCCTGTCTTTGCGCACGTACATTAGAATCAAGTCCGGCATGGTAAGCCACCGCTGATATGCCATTTGCTACCAGTGTCTGTGCCAGTTCTTCTGTTGTCTTCCTGTTCAGTGTGTAGATAATGCCGCTCTTACCCTTCATGGTGTTGATAAACTTCACCAGGGTCTTCATGATCACTTCCTTCCTTCCTTTGGGCTGTATTTCATAATACAGGTTAGGCCTGTTGAACGAGGCCATAAATACCGCCGGACTTTTTAGTCCCAGGTTCTTTATTATGTCGTCTTGTACTTTGGGTGTTGCTGTCGCCGTAAGGGCTATAATTGGTATATCAACGCTTATCTGGTCTATCATGTCGCGCAGCTTACGATACTCAGGGCGGAAATCATGTCCCCATTCCGAAATACAGTGTGCCTCATCTACCGCAACGAATGATACATTGATGTCTGAGAAGAAGTCTATGTTCTCCTGCTTGGTAAGGGTTTCGGGAGCCACATACAGCATCTTGGTAATGCCCGATGTCAGGTCAGACTTTACTTTCTTCTGTTGTGTTTTGCTCAATGTTGAATTCAGGAAGTGGGCTATATTATCTTTGCTGCTGTAGCTGCGAACCAGGTCCACCTGGTTCTTCATCAGGGCAATAAGCGGCGATACTATAATGGCCACACCCTCGCTAATGATGGCGGGCAATTGATAGCAAAGAGATTTACCACCGCCCGTGGGCATGATAACAAAGGTGTCTTTTCCCGCGAGAATGTTCTTAATGATCGATTCCTGCTCGCCTTTAAATCCCTCAAATCCGAAATTATCCTGTAGTGCCTTTTTTAAATTAATCTTAGCCTTTCCTTTCGCAATTCCATCCATAAATACTGTATTTCCTTAGGTAAAACGGTCAATTCATTCGCAGACATATTATATATGAGACTAATAGGAGCCGTCCTAAAGGAGGCGCGAATTTACGACAGTTAAGTTAATTAATTTCAATCTAACATGCAAGCGTTTTGTTAATATGATTTTAACTTTTAGGCAAAATCCCTCACTCTGCCTGTTTATTCACAATAGTGGCACAAAGGAGGACAAAACGGCACAAAAAAAAAGCCCGACACTGTCGGCCCCTTCCCCACATTTTCCTAAAGCACAAACTTTATCGCTTTCCGCTCATGTTCCGATTGGATGATAACGAAGTATATTCCCGGGCTCAGTCCCCTGAAGTCAAAGCTGGCCCGCTGCCCGTTCACGAGTATAGCTTGCTCTGCAGCCATCATCTTTTGCCCGTTCAGGTTCATTACCTGTACGCTGATCTTTTCATTGTATTGGCTGCTTATCTGCAGTTGAGCGTTATACACATTGGTGTGCAAAGCGGATGGATTGCTTGCATTTTTTACTGAATTGGTAAAAACGATCTCGCCTTCGTAGCCTATATAGTCGCCCTGTATTTTATAAGAGTGGCTGGGACAGCTGTCTATCGAACTGATGCTCTCAATGATTGTAAGCCCATAATACGGGCTTAGCTGGTATTGCAAACCAAACTTCACAGTATAGCCCCCATTATTGGTATTGCACACGCCCAGGCTGTCTTCAAAAAGAAACAGCGAATCCGGCGCCATTGTGCTGGTTACAACAGCATAAGTACCACTGGATGAAGGTACAGTACTGGCATTCACATAGTAGGCGTAGGTAGTAGCTGTAAACTCAAATGCTACTGAATCCAGGCTGGTTGAGTCTGGTGCAGTATTCACAAATCTGCCCAGCATATGATACTGCTGGCCCCACGAAGTATTACTAAAGAGTAGTAGAGATAAAAAGAGTATGATCGCATTTTTCATAGCCTTGAGGTTTGTTTCGCTAACAGAGCTATAAATTCTATGCCTCTGCAAAGCTCGCTGTAGGAAGGTTTTTTCTGGATTTGTGAGTAGACTGTGGATAAACCTTGGCATAATTATTACATATCGTAAAGTGAACGACCGTCTTTTTACTTTTATGCAAAGAAATTTCATGAAATTCAGGTTTCTGGCTACCCTATTACTGTTTATTTCTGCGGATATAATTGCACAGCAAAGGGCCTTTTACGGGCGTGTAAGCGACAAAGACAACGTGGGCATACCCTTCGCAATAATCCAGTCCACTGATGGCAATATCGGTACTTATACTGATGACAACGGGATCTTCTATCTTGAATTAGACCCCATTCAGGTAAACGGCCTGAGATTCTCCTGTGTGGGCTATGAAAAAAAGGAAATACTGGTAAAGAACTGGGAGAATGACTCTATACGGATCACCCTCGATGAAAACCCACTGACCATTTCAGAAGTAGTTGTTGCCGCAAAACTTGGCGAGTTGAAAGAGGCAATGCTTGGCAACAACGACCTGGAATATAAAGGACAGGTTTATTTTGATATAGGAGATGAAATGGCAGTGTTCCTGCCGGCTGAAAGAAAAAACAGGAAAAAAAGAGGCTTTTTGAAAGAAGTGTATATCTATGTAACAAAAATCGGTATCGAGGACTCCCGCTTCAGAATACATGTATACGATCAGGAGCCCGAAACCGGCATGCCTAAAAACGACATTACCACCGACAACATTATTGTCTATGCCTCATCAGGCAATGAATGGCTGAGAGTAGATCTCTCGAAGTACAAAATACCCGTTCGCAACGGAGGAGTGTATGTAGGCATTGAGTGGATTTCCGGGTATGGAAATGATCCGAAAAAGCGATGGCGCAGAGGTTTGTTCACCTATAACAGTCCTGTGGTTGGCTTTACACAAAGCTATGGGGGAAAACACAAGAGGTTTTGCCGCCTCGGCTTCAGCCAGCAATGGAGAGACGGCAATTATAAAAAATACCGCCTGAGCCCAATGGTATATGGTAGCTACACCTACCGGGAAAACAACTAATAGTTTTTATTGACGGGCAAAGCATCTTTGCAATTCCTGAGTAATGTTGATATAGATACTTTGCGTACAGGATGTACCAGTTCCGGTGCGATCTCGTTTAGTGGCTCTAGTGCAAAACGCCTGTCAGGCAATCCGGGATGAGGCACTTGCAGGTCAGCTTCATTTATTATTTCATCACCGTAGAAGAGTATATCTATATCCAGCGTCCGCTGGCCCCACTTCACCCTGCGTTGCCTTCCCAGTTCCTGCTCTACCGCATTTATTACTCGCAGCAATTCCATTGCCGGCAATGTTGTATCCACAGCTATAGCCATGTTCAGGAAATCGGGCTGGTCTTCCACTCCCCATGCCGCCGTTGTGTACACAGCTGACCGCTTCAATATAGGACCGCAGTTCGCCTCTATCTGCACCATGGCCCTGTCCAGCCATTGCTGTCTGTCTCCCTCATTACTGCCTAATAATAGATATGCAATCATAATCTGTAATATCCAATTCTGAATCTCGATATTCAATTGTCAATCTGCAATCTAGGCACATTCACCTACATTTTCCCCCAGCTTCACCGATAACTCATTCCATACTTCTTGCTTACCCTCGTATATTTGTGGTTGTTGTACTAAAAAACACGGAAATACAGATGAAACAATTCTTTAAAATGTTCTTCGCCTCGCTGCTGGCGATCATCGTTACAGGGGTCATTACTTTCGGTTTGCTCATCGGTATGGCTGTAAGCATGGTATCCGAAGCTGCGGAAGGTGGCGGAAGCGGTGTTGCGAAACCCGTAGCCAAAAACTCGGTACTGGTTATCGACCTGGATAAACGCATGCATGAACTGGGTGAGAAAAACTCCCTGGCTGCCTTCAGCGGCGAGAATGCATACTCTGCCGGTCTTTACGATGCCGTTAAGGCTATCAATCATGCCAAGACCGATGATAAGATCAAGGGCATACTTATAAAGCTGAGTCCCTCTCGCAATGGCTGGGCTACTATGCAGCAACTGCGTATGGCTATTGCCGACTTCAAGCGCAGCAAGAAGTTTGTTTATGCCTACGGTGAGAACATTTCACAGGGCGCTTACTTTGTAGGTTCTGTTGCAGATAGCGTCTATCTCAATCCAGTTGGTGACATAGAACTTAAGGGTATGGCCACCGTTTTGGCATTTTTTAAGGGTACATTAGATAAACTGGAAATACAGCCCGAGATATTTTATGCGGGTAAGTTCAAGAGCGCTACCGAGCCTTTCCGTACCGATAAAATGAGCGAGCCTAACCGCCTGCAAATTGCCGAATTCCAGAAAGGCTTTTGGTCCCAGTTCTTAACTGCAGCTTCAGAGCATACAATGCTCGATACCGCAACGCTTAACAACCTCGCCAATACCGGCGCGATACAATTCCCTGCCGACGCCGTAAACAACAGGCTGGTAGATGGTCTTCTTTATTGGGACCAGGTGGAGAGCCGCATCATGAGCAAGACAGAAGCTAAGACAGCAAAAGATATTAAATATGCCGACCTGGACAACTATGTTCAGGCTACTAAGGGCAAGCGCAAAGCAAATGAAAAGAAGATAGCTGTGATCTTTGCCGAAGGCAGCATAGTAGATGGCGAACAAAATGATGATTACACCATCGCCTCCGAAACGATGGTGCAGAGCATTCGCAAAGCTGCCAACGACGACAAGATAAAAGCGGTGGTATTGCGTGTTAACTCACCGGGCGGCAGCGCTCTTGCTTCTGAAGTAATACTTCGCGAACTCCAGTTGTTGAAAAAGAAAAAGCCGTTGATCGTTTCTATGGGCGACCTTGCCGCTTCGGGTGGCTACTACATCGCCTGCCAGGCCGATAGCATCTTCGCGCTGCCAAATACTATTACAGGTAGCATAGGCGTATTCGGTATGCTCTTCAATGTAAGCAACCTGATGAAAAACAAACTGGGTGTTACTTTCGATGACGTGAAAACCGGCCCTTATGCCGACTTCCCGAGCGGGGTTCGTCCGCTCACCGAAGATGAAGCCAAAAAAATGCAGGCCTGGGTTGACAATATCTACCAGGTATTTATGGGCCGCGTAGCTGCGGGCCGCAGGATGAATGTAGCAGACGTAGACAGCATTGCACAGGGTCGCGTATGGACCGGTACTGATGCCCTGAGACTCGGTCTTATCGACGGCATCGGAGACCTGGACCGCGCTATACAGGCGGCTACTGCCAAAGCCGACCTGAAAGATTACCAAATAGTTACCTTCCCTGAGCCTGTTGATAAACTGGAAAGCCTGCTCCGCAGCCTGAAGGGCAACAGCGCCGGTGCTGCTGCAGTAAACGCAACACTCAAAAAAGAACTGGGAGAAGACTATGAATATTACCAGCAGGTAAAAGATCTTCGCAACATGAACGGTAAGGCTA
>CAMPKR010000102.1 GCA_946887345.1 uncultured Bacteroidota bacterium
AGATTATACAGTGGTTCCGGCCCCAGGATCGGGCATTTATCGCTGAGTTCTACTATTACATTCCTCCATTTGCACTCTTCTGGAGCTACATTACTCTACTGGAAGCCTATCTGTGGTGGCAGATAAAAGTAGCAATGGTAGCTTTTTTCAAAGAGATCGTTCTTCGCGCGCTTATCCTGGTGACATTTGCATTTCTCTGGTTTAACCTAGTAGATTTCAACCAGTTCATCATTTTTTTGATATTCATACACCTGATACTGGCAGCCAGTCTCTTTGTTCTGTCGGCCAGAACAAATGAGTTCGGTATTGCAACCAACTGGAAAATTTTTAAGCGCGAGGACTGCATAGACATGGGGCGCTTTGGCTGGTATCACCTGCTTTCCGGTATTTCCATGTATATCCTCGGGTATCTTGATACCTTTCTGCTGGGTTTGTGGGCTGGGATGCAGGCTCTTGGTCCTTATTCTGTAGCTATCCTCATTGTGTCTTTCATGGTAATCCCTTACAGAGTTATGGCCAACGCCTCCATGCCGGTCATAAACCAGGCTCTTATCGATAAGGATATGATGAAGCTCAAAGATCTCTTTCACCGGTCGGGAATCAATATCTTAATAATGGCCGTGGGTATGTTCATACTCATTGGCTGCAACTTGCACAATGCAGTTGCCGTGCTGGATAAGGAATATGCTTCTGTTGGCGCTCTTTCTCTTATTATCATGGTTGGCCGGCTAATAGATATGGGAACCGGTGTAAACTCTGAGCTTATCGGCTTGTCAGATTTATATAAGTTCAATTTCAGGTCTTCGATTGTGCTGCTTGTTCTGCTTCTAGTATTTTATTATTTCCTCGTGCCTCAATATGGGGCCATAGGTGCTGCGTGGGGAAGCACACTTTCGCTTGTTTTTTTTAATCTGCTTAAGTTGATCTATCTATGGAAAAAAATGAGTCTGCATCCATTTAGCAACAAAAGTGCTATTGTTTTGATCTCAGGAGCTATAGCCGGAGGAATAGGATATTTCATTCCACAAATATCGCCGTCAAACGCAGCCAACGGAACAGAATTCGTACTGGTGGGTGCCGACGTAGCCTTCCGCAGCCTTATAGTAGCAGGGGTATATTCGGCGCTTCTGCTTTACTTCAAACCGTCGCCCGACCTTAACCAATACTTAAAGTCAGTACGGGAAAATCGCCGTTTATTCTGATTTTCGGAGGTATTTAATCAATAAAAACAAATACCATATAAACAAGGGTTCAAATTTCAGCAAATCCCTTATTTTTGCCTCCCCTCAACGGATAATATGGAATACAGAGAAATAGTTGCAGTAACAGGAATCGGCGGACTCTTCCAGCTGATGGCAACCAAGGCCGATGGCGCTATAGTGCGCAATCTGCAGGATAAAACAACCAAGTTCATTTCTGCGCGTTTGCACAACGTGACTCCACTGGAAAGCATAGAAGTGTACACCACAGGTGATAATGTGCGCCTGCATGAGGTGTTTCAGAAAATGAAGGACAGCAGCATTAAGATGGTGGATGGCAAAGCCGACAATAATGCCATTAAGGCATACTTTAAGGGCATCTTCCCGGAGTTTGATGACGAGCGTGTATATGTGAGCGACATGAAGAAGATGCTGAAGTGGTTTGAACTGCTGAAGGCTAATGATCTGCTGGATTTCAGCATATACGAGCAACAGAATGGTGAAGAAACCACTGAAGTTGCCGAAGTAGCTGAAGAAGCTCCTGCACCTAAGGCAAAGGCCAAGAAGAGCGCTGATGAAGATGCAGCTACTGAAAAGGCTGAAAAGCCTAAGAAGGCTGCTAAGAAGAAGGCTGACACTGCTGAACTCTTTGCAGAGGGTGATGCCGCTACTGAAAAGCCTGCCAAGAAGGCGCCTGCTAAAAAGAAGAAGACTGAAGAATAGGTTATCATTTTCCAGATATTAAGAGGCCGGTATACCCGGCCTTTTTTATTGCCGGAATTTTTGCTCCTTATCGGCTGAAGATAGAATATGCAGGTTTGTGCAGTGTGCACGCAGACTTGTGCAAGGTATGTGCAGGCTTGGGTAATGTGTGTGCAAGCTTGTGCAGGGTGGATGCAGCGTGGTGCAGTGTTGCTAATTGGCAGAGGGTGGCGGAAATGCTTGCCGGGCGCTGGTTTTAGAGGATAGGGTGGTCTTTTTCATTGTTTTGCGTTTTGTGTCGCTGAGGATTTGAGTCCTGACTGCGACGGGTACAGTAAAGATACGAAATGAGGGCAGGGGCTTGCAAATTTATGTTTCCACAAAAGGGGTTATGTGGATAATTTTTTGCTAAAAATTTTGCAGTTTTTTGAAATAATTTTCAAAAAGTGATGCCTGAAAGGACATCCCCCCGACCCCCTTCGCCTGCGCACAATGCCCCGCGCACTAAGGGGGAAGCAGAGCATGCCCGGTGGAAAATTTGCTATGCTGTAACATTCAAGCGTGACTGCCTGAAGGGATGTGGATGTGAACCGCATCGCTACTCTTCAACTTTCTCACCCTGATGCTGCCGTGTCCTGCGGTGCAGAGACACATCAGGGGCGGAAAAGAAGAAAAAGACTGAAGAATAGTTTGAATCTTTTTTATACAAAAAAGGCGGTCCTGCCAGGCGACCTTCTTTGTTACTATACAGGGAACCCTGTAAGGCTAAAGCTTACTGTTTTACAAATGAAATAACCTTGCTGTAATTTTCAGTGCTGCGTTTCAACAAGTATATACCAGGCGCGATGGACTTGTCCAGGTCTATCTTTTCTTCAAGTATGCCGTTTAAAGTTTTTATCTGTCTAATCTGTATCACTCTTGCCGTGTCCCCATGTGAGAGACACGGCAGGGAGGGGATAAGAAAATCAGAGCTTGTGACGTGCCTGACACCTTGAAGGTGTACTGACACTATGTGCTCGCTCGGTCTGAGGGCTTGTGACGTGTCTGACACCTTGAAGGTGTACTGAGACTATATGCTCGATCGGTCTGAGGGCTTGTGCCGTGTCTGACACCTTGAAGGTTGACTGACACTATGTGCTCGCGCCGTCTGAGTGTGACGTGTCTGACACCTTGAAGGTGTACTGACACTATGTGCTTGCGCAGTCTTCAACTTAAAGCAGCGGGTCGCTTCTGCCCGTTCGCTGTGCTACCCACACCAGCCGTTGCTCCGCCCCGGTATCCCCTCCCTGCCAGGAGGGGAGCCTGGAAAACAAAAAAAGGCTGCCTACGTAGGCAGCCTAAGTTCTATTTATCAAACCTTACTAGGCGGATTCGCCTTTTTTGGTTGGAGCTTTTTCTATTTTGAAGACGATCTTTTGTTCTTCTTCGCTGTAGTCGGCTATTACCTTGTCGCCTTCTTTTATGTTCTGGCCCAGGATCTCTTCGGCCAGAGGATCTTCCAGGTATTTCTGGATGGCCCTGTGCAGGGGACGGGCACCAAACTGCTGGTCGTAGCCTTTTTCAGCTATGTACTTTTTGGCAGCAGGAGCCAGTTCCAGGGTAAAGCCCAAGGTATTGAGGCGCTTCATCACATCCTTCATAATTATGTCGATGATCAGCGCGATATGGCTTTCGTCAAGCGAGTTGAAGATCACCACATCGTCTATACGATTCAGGAACTCCGGCGAGAAGGTGCGTTTAAGCGCTTTCTCTATTACCCCGCGGTTGATCTCTTCTGCATTGGCCATCTTGGTACCGGTACTAAAACCTACACCTGCACCAAAGTCCTTCAACTGGCGGACACCGATGTTGGATGTCATGATAATCAGCGTGTTCTTAAAATCTACCTTGCGGCCGAGACCATCAGTAAGCTGTCCGTCATCCAACACCTGGAGGAGAATATTGAAAATGTCCGGGTGGGCTTTCTCAATTTCATCAAGGAGCACCACAGCATATGGGTGACGACGAACTTTCTCGGTGAGCTGTCCGCCTTCTTCATAACCCACATATCCCGGAGGTGCGCCTATAAGCCGGCTGAGGGAGAATTTTTCCATGTATTCACTCATGTCCACACGTATCAGTGCTTCGTCGCTATCGAACATGTAGCGGGCCAGTGCGCGGGCTAACTCTGTTTTACCCACACCCGTAGGACCGAGGAAGATGAAAGAACCAATAGGCTTCTTGGGGTCTTTAAGACCTACACGGTTACGCTGTATGGCTTTTACTACTTTCTCTATCGCTTCGTTCTGGCCTACCACAGCACCTGAGAGGTCTTCACCCATGCGGCGGAGCTTATTGCTTTCGGCCTCAACCATACGCATAACAGGTATACCTGTCATCATACTCACCACTTCGGCAATATGATCTTCAGTGATAGGGAAGCGTTTGTGTTTGGCTTCCTCTTCCCACTCGTGCTTGGCTTTTTCCAACTCTTCACCCAGCCTCTTCTCGCGATCGCGGAGGGCAGCTGCCTCTTCAAAGCGCTGGCTCTTTACTACTTTATTCTTTTCCTGCTTGATATCTTCTATCTGTTTTTCCAGATCGAGGATGTTTTGCGGCACATTGATATTCTTTATGTGCACGCGTGCACCTACTTCGTCCAGCACGTCTATAGCCTTATCCGGCAGCAGGCGGTCGGTCATGTACCTATCGCTGAGCTTTACGCAGGCGTCTATGGCTTCAGAATCGTAAACGACGCTGTGGAAATCTTCGTAGCGAGACTTAATGTTGTTCAGGATAATAATAGTCTCCTCCACGCTTGGCGGTTCTACCATTACTTTCTGGAAGCGGCGGTCGAGCGCACCATCTTTTTCGATATACATGCGGTACTCGTCGAGCGTAGACGCTCCAATACATTGGAGGTCGCCGCGGGCAAGAGCCGGCTTAAAGATATTGCTGGCATCGAGGGAGCCTGAAGCACCACCGGCGCCAACTATAGTATGTATTTCATCTATGAAGAGGATAACGTCCTTGTTCTTTTCCAGCTCGTTCATTATCGCCTTCATTCGCTCTTCAAACTGGCCGCGGTATTTGGTACCGGCAACGAGGGCAGCCAAATCGAGGCTGATAACCCGCTTATCGAAAAGCACACGGGATACCTTGCGCTGAACTATGCGGAGAGCCAAGCCTTCCACTATGGCGGTTTTACCCACGCCCGGCTCGCCTATCAGTATGGGATTGTTCTTCTTACGGCGGGAGAGTATCTGCGAAACTCTTTCTATCTCTTCCTCGCGACCTACAATGGGGTCTAAATTGCCCAGTTCGGCCATCTTGGTTATATCACGCCCGAAATTATCCAGCACGGGCGTCTTAGACTTGGAAGCCCCGCTCTGGCGGCGCTGCTGAAACTGGCGGCGTTCGTCGTCATCGTCAAATTCTTCGCCGGGATCGCTGCCGTAGTCCGATTTAGGCGTGTCGCCAGCGGTTCCACCCAATTCTGCCTTAAAGCGCTCATAATCAACTTCATACTGGTGAAGTATCTGTGTGGCGACGTTTTCCTTGTTCTTCAATATGGAAAGTAAGAGATGCTCTGTTTCCACCGTAGGGCTTTTGAGGGCCTTGGCTTCAAGAACGGTGATACGAATTACTTTTTCTGCCTGCTTGGTAAGAGGCAGGCTGTTGATGTTGGCCAGCGGCTTAGTTCCTTTGTCTTTGATAGCTACTTCCAGTTCTTTACGCAGGTCAAACAGATCAACATTGAGGTTCTGGAGCGTACGTATAGCCACCCCTTCGCCTTCGCGGATAAGCCCGAGGAGTAAGTGTTCAGTTCCTATAAAGTCGTTGCCAAGCCTGAGGGCCTCTTCGCGGCTGTAGGAAATGATCTCTTTCACTTTGGGTGAGAAATTAGAGTCCATTTATTCTTCCTTGTTTAGTAAAGTTAAGATTAATTGCAGGGCTGCCGGTATTGTGTTTCGCTATGTTCCTATCGCCGATCCTTAACTTCTCCGAAGCTGCTACACTCTAATATACGAAAGAAAGTGTAGGAGAGAAGTGTTAATTTTAGCTTTATTTAGTAGCCAATACAAACGCTCCTGGGAAATGGAATTCAAAATTGATACCAAGTCTTCATATATACTAATTACCCCTGTATTTAACAGACTGGATGGCGTTTTGGTGAGTGCTATGCGCCAAAAGAGCAGGGAGCTTACCGAAAACGGCAGAAATAATTTTATTATAGACCTGCATAACTGCCTGGATGCAGATGCAAGTTCTTTTCCTCAGCTGGCAGAGATGCACGAGGACCATTACAGCAATGAACAGTCGCTCGTTTTTACTAATATTCAACCGTCTGTACTGCAAGCCCTGAAAGCAGAGGAAATGGATACAGCCCTTAATGTAGCGCCAACCCTAATAGAAGCTACAGATATAATAAGCATGGAAGTGCTGGAGCGAGACCTCTTTGGAGAAGAGGAATAATATGGCAAAAGTTTTTTAGCAGGAAATTTTCAGGCAAGGACAAGAACAGGATGAAAGTAACGATACTGGGAAATAATTCGGCACTACCGGCATTCGGGAGGCACCCGACGGCACAGGCGGTAACGGTTTATGGAGAACATATATTGCTGGACTGCGGTGAGGGCACCCAGATACAAATGCAGCGCTACGGCATCCGCTGGCGCAACCTGCAGCATATCTTCATCAGCCATATGCACGGCGATCACTATTTTGGGTTGCCGGGCCTGATCAACAGCATGAGCCTGCTGGGCCGTACTGCTCCATTGCATGTGTATGCACCTGTTGCTATGCAGGATATAATGGACATTATCCAGAATGTAGCCCAGACAGTACTTTGCTTCCCTTACCATTTTCATCCTCTTCCGGAGGGCGCGGCTACGCTGATAGATACGGAGGCCTTCAGTGTAAAATGTTTCCCGGTTAACCACCGGATACATTGCCATGGCTTTGTGATAGAACGAAAAACGAAAGGAAGGAAACTGATACCTGATAAAGCCCGTGAATATGAAATACCTGCAGCATTCTACGACAGGCTGAAACAAGGAGAAGATTACGAACGCAAGGACGGCATGCTGGTGAAGAATGAATGGGTAACCGAAGATGGACCTTCGCCTAAAAAATACGCTTACTGTGCAGATACACTTTTCACTGATTCTTTCATAGAGCACATTCGCGATGTAGACACCATTTACCATGAATGCACTTACCTGCATGCAGATGTCATTAAAGCTGAAGCCCGCTTTCACAGCACTGCTCGTCAGGCCGCCGAACTCGCAAAACTGGCCAACGCAAAACAATTATTGCTCGGCCACTTCTCCTCCAAGTACAAAGACCTCGACCCCTTCCGCCAGGAAGCCGCCGAAATTTTCCCCAACGTCTTCGCAACCATAGAAGGAACCGCCTACGAGATATGAGTCTTAACGCGAAGAGCGCTAAGCAGGCGCAAAGAAGTTGCAAAGCTCATTGAATGTGCAAGACTTCGCGTGCCTTTGCGTGATCTCTGAGGCCTTTGCAGTTAAGCCAGATCGTCAGTTCCCATCTCCGTCTGATGCCGATACAAGGCAGCATACCTCCCATTCTTATCCATCAGCTCCTCATGCCTTCCCCGCTCCACTATCACACCCTTATCCATTACAATCACCTGGTCAAACTGCCAGCTGGTAAATATGCGGTGGGTAATGACGATGGTAGTTTTGCCAATGAGATAGTCTTGCAGGTTATGAAGAATATTCTTTTCTGTTTGGGTGTCTACTGCGGAGAGTACCTCATCAAGGATCAAAACTTTACTGTCTTTTAGCAAGGCGCGGGCAAGTACCATGCGTTGTTTTTGTCCGCCGGAGAGCATAACGCCGCGTTCGCCTATTACCGTTTCGTAACCTTTTCCAAAGGTGGCCACATCTTTGTCCAAATCGGCGAGGCGGGCAGCCTTTTTTACTTCCTCATCAGTGGCTTCGCTTTTGCCGAAGCGGATATTGTTGTAAATGGTATCAGAGAAAAGCAATGATTCCTGAGGTGCAAAGGCGATCTGCCTGCGGAGGCTTTGGATATTGTAGTCCTGAACCGGTACATCATCTATAAGCACTTTGCCCTGTTGGGCATCATACATGCGCAACAGCAGCTGTATCAATGTAGACTTGCCTGAACCGGTAGTGCCGAGGATAGCGACTTTTTGCCCCGGCTGTATGTGCAGGGAAAAATTCTTAAGAGCAGTGATACCGGTGTGGGGGTAAGTGAATGAAATATCTTTCAACTCAATTT
>CAMPKR010000103.1 GCA_946887345.1 uncultured Bacteroidota bacterium
CGTGTATTTTCTGCCTATTTTTATATTTTTAAATATCACTATATTTAAACTTCAGAGTTTATTAACGCACACACATGAGAAAACACCACATTTGGCTGAGAACTGCCGCCCTTTTCCAGGTACTGACGGGGCTGGTACATGCGGTGTCCCTGTTTGTAAAACCACAGCCGACAAACGACTCTGAGAAACAACTTTATAACCTGTTGGAAACTTATCAATTCAATTTGGGACAAGGTTTCAGTCCCACCATGGCCGATTTGTCGTTGGCGCTAAGCTCCTGCTTCACGATGTTATATATTTTTGGCGGCCTGCTCAATTGGCACTTCCTGGGAAAGCGGGCAGAATCCCGAATTATGAAAGGAGTACTAAACATCAACGTTCTCTTATTTGGTATTTCCTTCGGCTTGATGGTAGTATTTACCTTCCTGCCGCCCATTATATTAACGGGACTTACTTTTATTTTCCTCTTCCTGGCTCGCTATACTATGCCTAAGTACTAGAAGCCGTCGACTAATATCATATTGGTATGTGAAGCAGCCTGGCGTATTTCTTTTGCTGGTGCGTATTCCGGCGAGGCCCACCATTTCTTAGCCTGCTCCATAGATGAGAATTCCAGCACCACTATTCGGTTGGGCTGCCATTCTCCTTCTAATATCTCGGTAGTACCACCGCGTACAACAAAGCGGCCTCCATAGGCCTCCAGGGTAGCAGGCGTTAGTTTCTTGTACTCTTCGTACAAATCGGCATTGTGTATTTTGATATCAACAACTATGTAAGCAGGCATAAAAACAATTTTTATAAAGATAGCATGTATCAACGCAAAAAGGGCCGGATACATCCGGCCCTTGCGATTGGCAGTTCCAATACCCTTTTAAGATAAAGTACTCTGCCTAAACTCCCACAGGAATCGGGAATCTCCCGTATTCCTACCACTGCAATATTATAAACACCCTGCTTTTTGAAAAATGATGAAGATCATCGCCCTTGCTGATCTCTGTTATTTAAGCTGCGATTGAATATATTCAGCCATTTCCAGGTGCTTTTCCAGTATAGGTATCTTTCCCGCCGCCCACGATTTCAGTTCAGCATCTCTGCCGTCTTTTGCCTCTCTTTCAAAGAGAGCAATGTCCTCCCTGTGATCTCTTACCATATAGTTGATATAGGCTTTGTCAAAGTCAGCACCCGACTTTTCCGATAGTTCGCGGATCTCCTTTTGCTGTTCCCTGGCCGGTTCAGAAGGAAGTACAATGCCCTTAGGCGCCGCCGTCTCTTCCAATTCAAAATTGGACTGTCGATGATCATCTGCCATTACCCGGCCAAAATCTTTTACTAACTGCGAGGAGGCATTTGTTAGCGCCAGTTCACCCAATATCATCTCGGTCATACTACCGGCCGCAGCCCTTACAACAAACTCAATATCTTTGTCGAGCTCGTTATTTTTTTGTTTTCCCTCGTTGTACTCCTCTGCCATCTTTACGCTGTCCGGCTTCTTCTTGTTACCGCAGGAGTAAACTAAGGCAGACGCGAGCAGCAAGCCCAACAATATCATTTTCATAACGTCAGCAATTCGGTGATCAGATACCTCATCAGCAATAAAATCATGCCTTTTAAACAAAAAAATACCCCGCAATTGCGAGGTAAATTTTTTGTGGAACCGGCGGGATTCGAACCCGCGTCCAAACATATGCCCGATAAGCTTTCTACATGTGTATTCCGGAATCATTTGTCGGGAAGCAACTAGAACCGGACGAACTTACTACTTCCTTATCTGCTGAGTTTTTCGTTCCGCCTGCGCAGTGAAGGCGGACTTATCTTGTTGTTTTTTGAGTTAGGCGGCGGCAACGACAACAAGCAAAGGTTGTCCGCGGCCAAAATGGTTACTTAATTACTAATTAAGCAGCCATGGCAAAGTTAGATTCGCCATTCAATGTTCGGGTATTCAGATTTACGTGCTAATTATCCAACGCACGACATGCTTACTTACCCTGCCCTATGCTGTCAAAACCGGTCGGCCCCATGTTTTGATCTCCTATGGAGAGTGGTAAAATTTCAAAGATCGGACAGCAAATTTACGAAATATTGTATGATAAAGAATGTTAAAAGCACAAAGTTAGAAACCTCTCAACCGGTCAACTATACCTCGCCGTCTAGTGCTTTGAGCGCATCCTGTAATATCTCTGTATGGTCAAAAGCCAGTTCCGGCAGGTGATGAACATTGTGCCATGCGGCTTCAGCCGCATCGTCGCCTGCGTGAATCTTGCTATCCTTCTGTTCTATTAATGCGAAATATACCACGGAGACGGTCCGCCCACGGGGATCACGACCGGGAGTGCCATAAGTCCTGAGCTGTTTGGCATTTTTTATTTTGAGCCCGGTTTCCTCCTGCAGCTCGCGCTTGATGCCATCTATCAAATCCTCGTCATCTTCTACAAAGCCCCCCGGCAAAGCCCACATCCCCTTAAATGGTTCATTTCCACGCTTTACCAGCAGCACCATCAGTTGCTCGTTTATCACGCAGAAAACGACTGCGTCTGTGGTCAGTTTTATGTGTTGCTTTATCATGGAGCTATTTTTACTATGCTAAGCTAAAAAAATTAAGCCTCCGCGGTTGAACGGAGGCTTTAAAATATTATAGCTGAAAAAACCGGTTAATCCCTTAATCTTCCCAAATCCCGGTTCAAACCTAGTTCTTAAACAACCTGAAAATATCCAGACCATTTGCATACACCATCAGGCCAAGTAATAGTATCAGCCCTACAGAGGTTGCATACTCCATCACCTTCTCACTCACCTTGCGGCGCGTGATCATTTCGTAAAGCAGGAAGATCACATAGCCGCCATCCAGCCCCGGTATAGGCAGCAGGTTCATGAAGGCAAGTATTATGGAGATAAAAGCGGTAAGTTGAAGGAAGGCATACCAGGTAAATTCCTCAGGGAAAAGTTTACCGAAACTAACAATACCACCTACGCTTTCTGATGCCTTTACTTCCTTAGAGGTAAAGAGGAATTTCAGTTGCTGCCAATAGAAATCAAATTGCTCCCAGGTATAAGAAAAGCCTCTGCCTATTGCGCCGAAGAAACCATAGCTGGTCCTATCGTAAGTAAAGAATGCGTCAGCTCCTTTTATCCCCAGATTTAGCATCTTATCGGCTGGCATTATGCCCCTCAATTCTACCGGTGAGTTGTTACGCATTACAGTTACGCTCAGTTCTTTTCCGGCATGATCACGTTTTACCTCCTCAAATTCATCAAAGTACTTTACGGGCTGCCCATTCATGGCAATGACACTGTCACCCTTCTGAAATTTCATTTTTTCACCGGGAGTACCTTTTTTTACTTCCGCTATCACAGTTGGTATACGCGCCTGTATGAAGCCAGGGTCTTTCAATATGCTTTTAATAGTACCTGCAGGCAAAGCTATTTTTACTATCTGGCCGTTGCGCAGTACCTCTATAGACTTTGCCTCATTGAAAATGATATCAGGCATTATCTTGTTGAACTTAAGGATCTGCCTACCATCAATAGCTACAATATGATCACCATTTTGTAAACCAACTGCTTTTCCTATACTATCAGTAGTGATACCATACTTTGCATTCTGCACAGGCAGGTATTTTTCGCCCCATATACCGAATATAGCAGCATACACTACCATCGCTACCAGTACATTCATGATGATACCACCAAGCATAATGAACAAGCGCTGGTAAGGTTTTTTGCTGCGATATTCCCATGGCTCAGGCGGCTTGGCGAGTGCTTCTTTGTCCATGCTCTCATCTACCATTCCTGATATCTTTACATAACCACCCAAAGGGAACCAACCCAGCCCGTACTCTGTATCGCCTACTTTCTTTTTAAAGAGAGAGAAATTCAACAGGCCCGAAAACGGGAAAAGAAAATCGAAGAAGAGGTAGAATTTCTCTACGCGGGTTCCGAACAAACGGGCGAAGAAGAAATGACCAAATTCATGGAGTAGTATCAGCAGCGAAAGAGCGGCCAGCAATTGTAAGGCTTGGGTCCAGGCTCCTGACATTAAAAGAACAGTATGTAATTGCATGTGCAGTAAAATAAATTTAGTAGAACGAAAGCTGGCTTTGTTTTGCCAGTTCCGCTGCTATTATCCTTGCTTCTTTATCCGAAGCCTCATAGTCCTCCAGCGTCGGTGTTTCAATATAAGCTACGCGTTCCAGCGTTTTTTCTATCATCTCGCTCATCTCCAGGAAGCCTACCTTATTTTGCAGGAAGGCATTCACCACCACTTCATTGGCAGCATTCAGCACGCAGGGCGCATTCCCACCCTTGTACATCGCATCCTTGGCGAGTGCAAGATTACGGAAAGTTTTATAATCGGGTTGCTCAAATGTAAGTTTCGAAAATTCTTTGAAATCCAGCCTTTTGAACTCGTTGTCAATGCGTTTGGGGAACGACAGCGCGTATTGTATCGGCAGCTTCATATCGGGCAGCCCCATCTGGGCCTTCACCGAGCTGTCTGAGAACTGGACCAGTGAATGAATGATCGACTGAGGATGTATCACCACTTCTATTTGGTCGTTCTTTAAGCCAAAAAGCCATTTAGCCTCTATCATCTCCAGGCCCTTATTCATCAGGGTTGCACTATCAATGGTTATTTTGGCACCCATCGTCCAGTTAGGATGTTGCAGGGCATGGCTTGCCTTTACATTCACCAGGTAATTAGGCTTCCTACCAAGAAAGGGGCCGCCTGACGCGGTCAAAACCACCTTCTCCATCTTTTCCATATCCTCGCCTACCAGGCACTGGAAGATAGCCGAGTGTTCGCTATCCACGGGTATAATGTGTGACTTACTTTCCTGTGCTGCCTTCATCACTACGTCACCCGCCACTACCAGCGTCTCTTTATTGGCAAGTGCTATGCGCTTACCTGCCTTTATCGCAGCTAGCGTAGAGTGCAAACCGGCAAAGCCTACTATCGCACCTACCACCACATCTACACTCTCCCATTGCACTACCTCATTAAGTGCTGCTGTCCCGGAGAACACTTTTATCGGCAGCGAACTCAATGCGTTCTTCACTGCCTGGTATTTCATTTCATCCGTTACTACTACGGCATTGGGCTTAAATTTATTTGCCTGTTCTATCAGGAGGGCGGCATTGCTATGCGCCGTTAATATCTCTACTTCAAAAAGTTCAGGATGCGCCGCTACCACTTCCAGGGCCTGTGTGCCTATGGAACCGGTAGATCCTAATATCGCCAATCGCTTCATGCTATCCTATGTATTATTTATCTTATGCTTTGCTCGTTAAAGAGTGTTCAAAGGTATTAAAAGCTGCTGAGAGCAGTATATTTTACTATTTGAAATACCTCAGATCGAACTGATGTCAAGGTCCTGCCTCAAATCATGAAAATCGTGGTTCAAAAATCAAATCTAAACTTTTGGAAGACTTAAATTCGTGCCTGCTAATATTTTCAATAAAACTTAACAATACTCTATATGCTGCAGGCATCCACTCTCAGGTTTCTGGAACAACTGGGCAAGAACAACAATAAAGCTTGGTTTGACCAGCATCGCGATGACTATCAAACGGCAAAAGAAGATTTTGAAGTATTTATAGACGAACTGATGGTGAAACTCAGACCGCTCGAGCCCGGATTGGCTAACCTCACAGCTAAAGATTGTACTTTCCGCATCTTCAGGGACGTGCGCTTTTCTAAAGATAAGACTCCTTACAAAGCACATTTCGGTGCTTTTATGAGCAAAGGTGGTCGCAAATACGAGGGTGCAGGCTATTATCTGCATCTGGAACCCGGCAAAAGCTTTGCAGGCGGCGGACTTTGGGTTCCACCCGGACCTATGCTCAAAGCTGTGCGCCAGGAGATCGACTACAACTTTGATGAATTTAAAAAGATACTCGCGGCCAAAGACTTTAAGAAGTACTTCAAAAAAATAGAAGGAGAAAGTCTGAAGACGTTACCGCAGGGTTATACAGCCGACAATCCGGCCATTGACTACCTGAAAATGAAAAGCTATACTGTGGGAACCAGCGTTGCAGATAAAGACGTAACCGCAAAAGGATTTGCATCCAAATGTGCAGGTATTTTTACAGCAATGAGACCTTTAGTAGATTTTCTCGATAGAAGCTCAGATTAGTTAGTTACGGAATGCAAGGAATTCAAATGGCCTGTCGCCTTGTAGCAGTTTCCTTTTCCTGCTTTTCTGGGGTTTCTGGGTGGTGTTGTGGTACACATCCAAAACCTCTGTCACTTTCAGCACATGCTGCTCGGTATCCACTTTGCTCACGATAGACATTAACTCATCTACCCTCTGTTCAAAGTCCGCCGTCCAGTGCTGCGCTACTTTCGTCGTAACAAGTAGCTCCCTTGTTTGCGGTTTCATTGAGGTGGTTTTTTATTTCATTTCCCGGAGTTATTTCCTTACAAGTAAGTTACCCAATATTTCAGGCAAACGGCATCATAAAAAACAAAATGTAGTCAAAGCCCAAGACTTGCCTGTCATATATATTTTAATATAAGAAAATGTTTAGTATAATAGAACTGTTTAATGTATGGATAGCGATCCTGGTATAGCTCTTTTACTTTATCTAAGATGGTCGCCCTCAGCCCGTCCAGGTTTCTTCTCTCTATCGCCGAAACAAAGACACAAGCGTTATTCGTCTCACCTTCCCAGCGCTTACGTAGTTGATTCAGCAGGTCCTGTTTTACTTCATCATCCAGCCATTCGTCAAACACATTTTTCTCATACAGGTCCATCTTGTTGAAGATGGTTAGTATCGGTTTGTCAAAGGCTTTCAGCTCTTGCAGCGTTTTATTCACTACGCCCATCTGGTCCTCATACGCCGGGTGGGAAATATCTACCACATGCAGCAGCATATCTGCTTCGCGCACTTCATCCAGCGTACTTTTAAAGCTCTCTACCAGGTGGTGGGGTAGCTTGCGGATGAATCCCACCGTATCGCTCAGCAGGAAAGGTGTTTGCTCATATACCACCTTGCGGGTTGTAGTTTCCAGTGTGGCAAAAAGCTTATTCTCAGCAAACACTTCACTCTTGCTGAGCACATTCATCAGTGTGCTCTTACCTACATTGGTATAGCCCACTAGTGCAACACGTATATAGGTACCTCGCTCCTGCCTTTGGGTGGTAGCCTGTTTATCTATTTCTTTCAGGCGCTTGCGCAGCAGCGATATTTTGTCTTTTACTATACGGCGGTCGGTTTCTATTTCCGTTTCACCCGGTCCTCTCGACCCGATACCGCCTCCCTGTCTTTCCAGGTGTTGCCACATACCTTTCAGGCGGGGCAGCAGGTATTGGTACTGCGCCAGCTCTACCTGTACTTTGGCTTGCGCTGTCTTTGCCCTGCGGGCAAAGATGTCCAGTATCAGGTCCGAGCGGTCGATTGTTTTCGCCCCAAGTACTTTCTCGATATTTATGATCTGCGAACCGCTCAGTTCGTCATCAAATATTACCAGGTTGATTCCTTTTGCCTGTACATAGGTACGTATCTCTTCCAGTTTACCCTTACCCACAAAAGTGCGGCTGTCCGGGCGCGGAAGCTTCTGGAAGAATACCTTTTCCGTATTAGCCCCTGCAGTCTCAGCAAGGAAAGCCAGCTCAGCCAGGTATTCCATCAGCTGTGTCTCATTTTGCTCTTTGTGCACCAGGCCCACCAGCACAGCCTTCTCTTCGGCCTGTATTATGTTTTTATTCTCTATCAAATCGTCTTCCTTTCTTAAATCAGATAAAAAAACCATCCCCGAAGGAATGGTCTGCACAAAAATACTGATTTAATATAACACATAGTGTCAGTACGGCTTCAAGCCGTGAGACGCGTCATAGAGAAAGTATACACCAGGTTCTGTGAGGTCAGCTAATATCTATATTTTTATCTGCACATGAGGGTATTCGGAATAAGGAGCATATTGAGAATGGCTATGTTTTGCATTTGCTTTCTTCTCATTTTTTATTTTGGCGCTAGAGAGCAATTCATGCAGCACCCGTGGCCAATACTAGGTCCGGTTTTAGCCGCTTTTACAATAATGCTTCTTCGAACGACAGTAATTATCGTCAATCGAAATGTTCTGAAATTTTATACTCTGTTCACATTTGTTACGAACCGTCCGAAATGGCTCTTTATCGGTGAGATACAAAAAATGC
>CAMPKR010000104.1 GCA_946887345.1 uncultured Bacteroidota bacterium
GTTTTATAGGTTCATTGTGGAAAGCTTTTTTGCAAAAATGTTACAAAAAAAGGTAGGCAGGGACGAGAAATAGGTTAGGGCAAGCGCCATTATATAAAGAATATCCCCGGCCACTTCGCAGCAGGGCCACGCACCGGCCACCCTCCCGCATGCCTGCGGGACAGGCTCCTCGCTCACGCACACGCCAACGCGGCAAGGGGGACTTGAAGCTGTCATTACACTTGTGATTGTGTGGTACCCTCAATGTCTTCCGGGTAATGAACTCTATAAGGCTGAAAAGTAATAACTCAAAGCGGATGAACCTTGGGTTACCGGCTTTGAGTTATTACTCATATGTTATTATTTATTGTTCTGGTAGTCGGCAATTCCGGAGAGTATCTTCCGGCAAAGGCTTTCGAGTGAAGACTCGTCTTTCAGTATCTCCATTTGCCTTTGGTCATCAATATTACCGCACTCTATGAGCACGGCAGGTTTGCTGGCCTCGCGTATTACCACCGGACTGCTCTGGCTCAACCTGGTCGGCACCTGTAACGAGCGCAGTTTAGGCACAATGGCTGAAGCCAGAAGGCTGCTTTGGCCCGGATATTTATTCTTTCCTGAAACGATGATTTCAAATCCGTTAGCGACATGATCTTCGGCGCCACCTGCCGCTGATTTATCGACATGTATAGCGATGAAAAGATCAGAACCTGATTTTTCTGATATCGAGATCCTGTCGGGCAGGCTGATGTATCTATCGTCCTGGCGGGTTAGGCTTGCCTTGATATTGTATTGGGGCGCAAGTTCTGTGAGCTTGTTGCAGATATTAAGCGTGAGATCTTTCTCCTGCATGCCGTACGCACCTGTGGCGCCCATGTCGTGGCCACCATGGGCGGCGTCAAACATTACTGATATGGTTTCTTTAGCACGGTTGACCTCGGTTATATCCGGCAAAGCCGGTGCTATATGCAGTTCAAATGATAGCAGTAGCAGTACTGATGCTGATAGCGGTAATAGCATAGCCCGCCTCAGGAAAGAAAACTTTGTTTTTTTAGATCTTGTAAGCATTGTGAACCTCCTTTTTATGGATGAATGAAAAAACGGGTGAATGATGTCCGGGGTAATGCTGGTGAACTTTGCGTGCAGTATCATCCGGGCAAAAGAATCTGTATCGGAGTGGTGCAGCGCTGCATCATCTGCACTGAATTCGTGCTGCATGGCCAGTTCTTTTTTCATGAGCCAGAAGATGGGGTTTGCCCAGGCGAATACCAATACCAGTTGCATGAACAGTTTATCAGCTGTGTGTCGTGACCTGATATGGTAGAGTTCATGCTTCAATATCTGTACGCCGGAAGGACTTTCCATATCAATGTCGCGTCTCCAGAACAAGGACCGGCCAAATGAGAAAGGTGCCTGTGGGCAATCGGTATATACTATCGTATGTCCATTCTCTACCGTAGTAGTACCTTTGCGTTTTATGCGCGCTATCCATGCCAACCTTAGCAACAGGAAGAGCAACAGGGCAGCAGAGATAAGCAGGTATAGGCCTGTTGCCCAAAATTCTGTTGGTAGGGCAGATGCGCCGGCGGTAGTTACCGGCTCTGCCAGGTCGGGTGCATTATCAGGTATGAGCAGGGCGATGGGTCCTGAATTAGTATCTCTTACCGCGTAGGACCTGAATTCCAGGAAGGGTATGATGAGGCTTATCACAATAGCTACCAGTAAATAGAAGCGATTATAGTTGTGCAATTTCTTGTTCTTCAGGAAAAGAAGATAGTAGCCAAATAATATCGCCGAACAGGCAACGGACTTGAGCAACAAGATTATATACTGTTCCATATGCTATTTCTTTTTGAGTTGTTTGAGCAGTAGTTCAAGGTCCTTTACCGAGAGTTTCTTTTCATCTACAAGGAAGGAAACAATATCGCTGTAAGAGCCATTGAAATAACCCTTGGCCACCCCGGTTAACGTACTCTTTGAATAGGCCTCTTTGCTGACAGCGGGGTGGTAGCGAAAGATTCTTCCCATGCTTTCTATTTTAACAAAATCCTTCTCTACCAATATTTTCAGGATCGTGGCCACCGTGTTTTTGTGTGGGTCGTCGGGCATGGCCTCTACTATCTCCATCAGCAAGCCGGAGCCCAGTTTCCAGAGCACCATCATTACCTGTTCTTCGGCCTTGGTGAGTGTCTTCATTGCTTAAACTAACTATTTAGTTCAAATGTAGAACTAATTATTTAGTTTCAAAATATTTTTTTGATTTTTTTTCTAGGACACTCCTCGTCTTTACCGCCTTCATGCCCCGAGTCCTGCGACAGATGAGGTTCCTGATTGCCCGTAGTTGATTGCTCGTAGACGTGTCTGACACCTTGGAGGTGTGCTGACACTATCTATAAACCGCCCATTATAAATATCTTCTTATACTCAGCGGGCTTAACTGCGCCACAGATATGCGTCCGAGGTATGGTGTAAAGGCAAGGCCCGGCCCGGGCCTTAATTCTTGTACGTCGGTAATATTAATGGTGCCAATGGCATTTGTGTTTCTTGCCTTTAATATTGGCCAGGATGCGGTTGTATATGTTCTCATTGGAATCTTCTGAGATTATAATGACTCCGTTTGTCAGGTCTGCGTTGTTCCACATGCTTTCGGTGACATCGTCTGTATAAGAAGCGAGGTCCATATCAGTGATGGCAACGTAGGAAGTATTGTTGTCGATAACTACATCTTTCTGTTCGGTTTTGATCTCGAGCGGCCCTTCGATCATCAGAACCACGGGAGCAGTCATGGTGGTGCCTGTAAACTGGCCGTTGAGCTGCAACGCAGGACTTGAACCATTTTTCCTGAACAAAAGTTTTAGTTCGATTTCTTTGTAGGTACCGGGGCCAAGCGTAAAGTTGCCGAAGGTGACAGGGTCAAAGGCGAAAAGATCGATCGGGCCGGTGTGGGTAGCTGTGTATTCCAGCTTCGAGTTTTGTTGCCTGGCTTCAAATTTTATAACTGCGGGGTTGGCAAATCCGCTTGTCCAGGTGATGGTGCCTGCTGTAGATCTTTGGGCTGCGTTGGAAGAAGTATTGATCGCCTTAATCCTGTAGCCCAGCGTCACCTGGTCATTCCCATTGTTGGGATCGTATCTATCATTTTTGTCGCAGGCTGTGATGAAGAGGCTAAGAGCCAGGCCCGCTGAGAATAATAATCTGCTTTTCATAATGCTAAATTTTGAATTGTTATTGTCTGTAGCGATGGTGTTAAATTTAGTGCCAGCAAGCCCGGCAGTGGCTGATTTTTAGCGCTATGTTGGCACTTTTTGTTGGCCTTGTTTTTTTGCGAATGCGTAAAAGCTGGTAATGGAAGGACAATTCAGGGCAGAGCTGAGCCGGGAAATAAATGCGTCCCCGGATAGAGTATGGGCAGCATTGACCACACCGGGTGAGATAAAAGAATACCTTTTCGGGACAAATGCGATGAGTGATTTCAAAAGGGGAAGCGCGATAAGCTATACAGGAGTGCATGAGGGGATGGAATATCATGACAAGGGAAGGGTGCTAGATGCAATACCCAACAAGCTGCTGCATACCACCTATTACAGCCCGCTGAGCGGCGAGGAGGACAAAGAAGAGAACTATAAGCATATAATATATGAGCTTGAACCTAAGGGAGATAAAACCCTGTTACGTTTCAGCCAGGATAATATTAAAACAGACAAGGAGCTAAAACAGATGGAACAGAACTGGACACAAGTCCTGGACGGACTCCAGCGGTTGGTAGAGAGAAAATAATGTCGTTTGCAGGCGATATAAAAAAAGGACGGTAAACCGTCCCTGCTATTATTTGTATGTGCAAGAGTGTTAAAAGCGTGGACACATTACCTTTCCGGCGGCCGCGTCATTATTAGGAAAATTACCGGTTTTGATGAGCATTATTTCATAACCACCTCTCATATTGCTTGCTGCTTTTAATGAAGAGGTATTGATGTCATAAGTCATACCGAAAAGCAGATCCTTGTAGCGTAGCCTAAACGTTGGAATCAAAGCGTCTTTATGGCGATAGAAGGCACCGGCATAGATGGTAAATACACTATTGAGCGCTCCTTTTACTACGGCATTCCACCCCAGAAGGCCCCCACCAATAATTTCGCGGAACTGACCCTGCTGTGCATAGTTGGCGTGAACCTGGTAAACGAGCTGATCGCTGGCTTGCTTTACAAAGCCTACGTTGCCATTCCATCTTACAGCAAGGTTCATGTTGGGGTCCTTGTAGTAAGAGTTTTGCGGAAGGGTCATGTGGTAAGCAGATACACCTGCCAGGTAAAGGATGTCTTTGTTTTTGCCGCCTATGGTATTGAAGTTGATACCTGCGCCGAGATCCCAGATATTGAGTTTGGGATAGGGGAGTGCTTCGCCAAGTACAGCCGGTTCAAAACCGTTCTGGTACTGGTTGTTAAATGTAGCCTTTGTGGGGTCAAAGCTGTATTGCATATAGCCGCCGGTGAAACCTGCTGACAAATAGGTACTATTATCAGAATTCAGGCATTTGCTATAGTTAAGCGCGGGATAGAAGGAAGTTATCTTCCTGTCTACGCTTCCTGCCTTGTCGTAGTAGGCCAGCAGGGCGACGCTAATAAAATCGCTGGAAGCATGGCTCACAGCAAAGCGTCCTTCAGCTGTCAGCATTGCTGTCTGGAAGGGATGGGTGATGGTGCTCCACTGGTTGCGGTAGACGAGGCTTATTTTATAGTCCTGCGGGTTTACACCTACAAGGGCGGGGTTCCTTAATACCGAGTTCTCATAAAACTGTGAGAAGTGTATATCGGCTTGTGCCACCGCAAGAGCAGGTGACAGCAAGGCACAAAGGGCGAAGTATTTCTTCAATGTTCTCATTTTCATACAGCTCAAAAATTATCTGATTATCGTTACGTCACCTTTCAGGAACATTGGTTCGCCGGTATCGCAAATTGCTTCCATTATCCACACGTAAACGTCGGGGCGGGCCATGTCTCCTTTGAAGCGGCCATCCCAGGCAGAAAGCTCGTCATTCATCTGGAAGTTGGTCCTTTCAAAGAGTTTTTCGCCCCAGCGGTTGAATATTCTCAGAGACTTAACTGAGCTCACACCCTTGCCGCGTGGATAGAATACATCATTCTGCCCGTCGCCGTTAGGAGTAAACACAGTAGGCATGAAAAGCTGGCTATTGTCGCAAACCACATGCACCGTGATGTCGGCCGTGTCTTTACAACCGAAATCGGTGAAAGCGTAAACCATGTAATTGGTTGTGACCTTTGGTGTAGCTTCAGGTGACTCGCAACTATCGCAGCTTAGGGTATTGGCAGGCATCCATGCCAGCTTGTCGAAAGTGCCGGTGGCCTGCAACTGCACAGTTCCACCACCGGTAACAGTAATATCCGGACCGGTAGAAACATCCGGCAGCGGGTGAACTATTACGTTTACATAAACTGTATCAGGTATACATGTACCATCGCGAGTGATGACTGTATACAAAGTTGTAGTATCAGGAGATGCAATAGGATGGCCGATCGTGGTATCGTTAAGTCCTGCAGAAGGCGACCAAGCCCAGTACTGGGCATTAGTTACAGACAGGGTTACTGTATCGTTCAGACAAACCTCAGCGTCTTCGGCAATACTTTCGGTTTTAGTTTTGAGACTTACCCTCACAGTGTCCGTGTTCGAACAACCGAAGACATCAGTTCCTTCTACCGTGTAAGTGGCAGGAACAGGAGTAATTACCGTTGGAGTAGGGCAAGCCGAGCAACTGAGCGTTCCATCGTTAGGTGTCCAGACATAGGTGTCACCGCCTGAGGCATAGAGTATGGCCGGGTCACCTACGCAGACTACTGTATCGGGACAAGCTTCAATGACCGGCAGATCGTGGATGGTTATATCTCCTTCCAGTGTATCAATACAACCGGTAGAGCTGGTGACAACAAGGGTAACAGGATAAGTGCCTGTAGGCCCGTAGAAATAAGACGGGCTTTGATCGGTACTAGTGCTTCCGTCGTGGAACTGCCACCACCAGGAAGTGATGGAGGTAGAAGTAAACAAACCTTTAGATGTATCTACGAAAGTAGCAGTACTATTGATACAAGGAGTGTTGGCATAGAAGCCCATAATGAGGGAATCGACCTTAATGGTATCGAGGCCGGGGTTAGATGTCTGGCAACCTGTACCATCGCTTAGGATCAGTTTAGGCAGGTAGAATCCCGCGGTAGTGTAGGTGTGGGTGATGGTATCTGTAGCTGAAGTAGTTGCTATAGAACCATCGTTAAAGTCCCAGGTAATGCTAGGCACATTGGCGAGGTTGGCCTGGAATAATACTGTGAGCGGAGCGCAGCCTTCGAGAGGTGTATAGTTGAAAGCACCGCCGAAACCATAGATGGTTGCTGTACGAGTCATTGTATCAGCGCAACCGTACTGGTTTGATGCGATGAGCACGACAGTATATGCGCCGGGAGAAACGTAAGTAACCTGCGGATTGAAAAGAGTTGAAGTATTAGTGTTGCCCAAATCCCAATTGTAGAAGAAGGCACCAGTAGAGAAATTCTGGATGTTTGGTACCAGCGGCGGACAAACGGCGACTGAATCCATTGTGAACGAGGCCACAGGGGTAGCGGCTGTGATGTAGTTGGTGGCAGTAAAGGTGTCCTTACAGCCATTGACGTCAGTAGCAATGAGCGTTACTGTATAGGTACCCGGACCATAAGCATGTTTAGGATTGGCTAGAGTAGAACTTCCGCCATCGCCAAAATCCCATTCGTATGCCAGGCCGTTGCCCACGCTATAGTTGGTGAAAACAACAGAGTCGGCGACACATGGATGGGTGTTGCCGGCTACGAAAGCTACGTTTGGCTTGAATGCAGAAACGCTGCCAGTAGCTGTGTCCTTGCAGCCGACGTTATCGGTCACGATCATCTGAACCGCATAGGTGCCTGCAGTATAGTAGGTGTTGGCTACAGTAGGTACGGTGACATTTGCCGTGCCATTGCCGAAATCCCATTCCCAGTTGGTGAAGAAAGTTCCTACCTGGTCGGTACTTGTATTAGTAAATGTGACCGTAAGCGGCACGCAGCCGGAAGGTGGATTAGTGGTAAACGATGCGTCAGGTTTTGCTACAAGAATGTAGTCCTGTTTAACGAGGGTATCTATACAACCGTTCATATCGGTTGTTATCAGCGTAACGTCAAAATAGCCGGGAGTGGGGTATCCGTGGGTGGTTATGGTGTTGTAGGATCCCCCCAACTGGCCGCCCTGGATTATCCAGAAGTATTCTATAGGGGTTCCACCTGTAATGACGGGTGTAAAAGTGACTGAGTCGGAGGGACAAATGGCTGTATCGGAGGCTGTAAAATTAGGCGCTAAGTCTACCAAAGTGAGATATGCCGCTACGGTATCGCGACAGCCGGAATTAGCGTTGTAGGTGTAGAGGGTGACTACCCAGTTGCCAAGTGAAGGGAAGTTATGTGTAGGATCGTTGTTGACAGAATCGACAGTGCCGTCACCGAAGTCCCATTTGAACCAGGTAGCACCTATAGACTGATTATGGAACTGCATTAAAGTACGAGGAGAGCAAAGATGCTCATATGAGAGAACAGCCTTTGGCGAATCGACTGTAATAATGCCGGGATAGACGAAAGTATCCGGACAGCCATTGTTGTAAGCCACCAATACCGGGGTGAAGAATCCGGGATCGAGGAAGTAGTGGGTAGGGTTAACTACGCCGCTTTGTGTGGTTCCATCACCCCATATCCAGAGATAACCGGTAGCGTTGGTGGATGTATTGGTAAAGTAAACGGGGTCGGAGAAACAAACCTGAGTCGGATTTACTGTGAAACCAGCGGTGGGTAATACTCCGACGCGTATCTCGATGTCGTCCGTGAAGGTACATCCGTTTGCCGTTGTAACGGTAACAGTAGCGGTGTAGATGCCGGGGTTAGTGTAGGTATGTGAAGGGCTGGAGGCGCTGGAAAAGAAGCCGTCACCGAAATCCCATTGGTAAGAGCCTGTAGGGGAGGGGTATGCCGTCCAATTGCCGAAGGGAACGTTGGTCTTGTGACTTAAAGTGCACGCGAGATCTACGGG
>CAMPKR010000105.1 GCA_946887345.1 uncultured Bacteroidota bacterium
CCTCCAGGCTGAAGAAGCGCGTTTCTATTATCCTATGGGTGAGACGTTGGCTCATATTGCCCTCATATACGGGTGTGTTTTCAGCCCAAGGCAGCGCACTATAGCCGCTATGTTCTTTGAGGGTTTGGGCATCCATCGCCCCTTTGGCTTCCACCAGGTAGGGCTCATGCAGGTTTTGCCATATGTCTTTGTCGCTGCGCTTCTGTATCCATATTTTATCGCCTGCATGTATCAGCAGGTAGTGGAAATAACGCTTCTTCACAGTCACCTTTTTACTCTTCACAGGCAGCAGTTGCACAATATCCTGTTTCAGGGCGAAGCAGTTTTTCCGGAGCGGGCATTCACCGCAGGCAGGTGCGGCCGGTGTGCATACTGTTGCGCCCAGGTCCATTATAGCCTGGTTATAACCGGCGCTGTTCCCTTCGTCAAGCAGCTCCTGCGCCAGCAATTGGAAGAGCTTTTTGCCCTCCGTAGTATCAAAAGGTGTATCAATCCCAAAGTAGCTCGCCAGTACCCTGTACACATTCCCGTCCACCACAGCATGTGGCAAGCCATAGGCAAAAGATGCAATAGCTGCGGCGGTATACGGACCGATTCCCTTCAGCTCCAGTATTTCACTGTAACTGGCGGGGAACTTCCCTTTCAGCTCATTGGCTATATATCGCGCTGTTGCAAGCATGTTCCGGCACCTGTTATAATAACCCAGTCCCTGCCACAGCCTGAAGGCCTCCTCATCTTTTGCCGCCGCCATTTTGTGTACGGTGGGGTAGGCTTCGGCAAACTTCAGGTAATAAGGCAGCCCCTGCAATGCCCTCGTTTGCTGTAAAATGATCTCCGACAGCCAGATCTTATATGGGTCTTTCTCCTCTTTCCAGGGAAGGCTACGTTGGTTGGCTGTGCTATGCCAGCGCTTTAGCTCTGCTGTGAAATATATTTTTCCGGTACTATTGTTCATCGTAAGGAAACCTAAACGCAAAGTACGCAAAGGTTGCGCTAAGAAAACGCAAAGCCCGACATATTGAAATGAGCAATTTGTCCTGGTTGCCTTTGCGCCACTTTGCGTATTTTCTTGCGGACTTTGCGTTTAAAAAATAAAGATGGAATGAGCATTTTCACATTCCCGCATTTTCACATTTCCACATTATCTTTGCGCGCATGGATATTCAGAAACTGGAAGAGATAGCCTCACAGGTGCGCCGCGATATAGTGCGCATGGTACATACCAACCAGAGTGGTCACCCCGGCGGCTCACTGGGCTGTACAGAATATATGGTCGCTCTCTACTTCCACGCAATGAAGCACGACTCAAAGTTCAATATGGACGGAGTAGGCGAGGACCTGTTCTTCCTTTCTAACGGTCATATTTCACCGGTATTTTATTCAGTACTTGCACGCTCGGGTTACTTCCCGGTGAACGAGCTGGGTACTTTCCGCAATATCAATTCCCGCCTGCAAGGCCACCCTGCTACACACGAACACCTGCCCGGTGTGCGCATAGCCAGTGGATCACTCGGCCAGGGCATGAGTGTAGCAGCAGGTGCGGCTACAGCCAAAAAGCTGAACAATGATCCTCATTATATCTATTCACTGCACGGTGATGGTGAACTGCAGGAAGGCCAGAACTGGGAAGCTATCATGTTTGCTGCTCACCATAAAGTAGATAACCTGATCGCAACTGTTGACGTCAACGGTCAGCAGATAGATGGACCTACCAACGTGGTGATGAACCTTGGTTCGATCAAGGCAAAATTTGAAGCCTTCGGCTGGATAGTTTTAGAATTGCTTGATGGTAACAGCATGAAAGCAGTAGTTGAAATGCTTGAACTGGCAAAGCAACACTGCGGCAAGGGCAAACCTGTTTGCATTCTCATGCATACCATAATGGGTAAAGGTGTAGACTTCATGGAAGGCACTCACGAATGGCACGGCATCGCGCCAAGCGATAAACAATTAGCGTTAGCTAAAGACCAGCTGAAGGAGACACTGGGAGATTATTAATTTTTAGAAATGATTTTTATAAATAGAAGGCTACCTGTATCATGGTAGCCTTTCCCATACTGAAAATTTTATTTGACAAAGGCCTGTTGCAATATCCAGCATTTCCAGGATTCTGTCTTCTTCTGTTTCATCGGAACATTTTGCTCTTAACTCAGTTAGAAAAGCTACTGCTTCATCCTGACTTATACCTGTTTCCTTTGCTTTATTAAGTGAATCCGAAACAATGCGCAGATTAATAGTATAGGCCAATTGTGATTTTAGTTCATCTTTCCAATTGTTGTGCATTGTATATAAAATTTAAGGCTGCCATTCGGCTGCCTTAATTGGTTGTATATCGTCCCCCTCTCCATTTATGGAGAGGGCCGGGGTGAGGTTTTATTGCAATATCTCTCTTGAGATTACCAGTTTCTGAATTTCAGATGTTCCTTCACCTATGGTACAGAGCTTGGAATCACGATAATATTTTTCTACGGGGAAGTCCTTAGTATAGCCATAACCACCAAATATCTGCACGGCATCGGTTGATACCTGTACCGATACTTCCGAAGCATAATACTTAGCCATTGCGGACTCTTTGGTCATCTTCACACCGCGGTTCTTCATGTCGGCCGCCTGGTAAATGAGCATTTCAGATGCTTCTATCTTCACTGCCATGTCTGCCAGTTTAAAAGCAATGGCCTGGAAGTTAGATATCGGCTGGTCAAACTGCTGGCGTTCCTTAGAGTATTTAACAGAAGCTTCATAAGCACCTTTAGCTATACCCAGAGAAAGTGCAGCGATAGAGATACGTCCACCATCCAGCACTTTCATCGATTGCTTAAAGCCGTCACCCACAGGCCCCATGCGTTGCGCATCAGAAATGCGGCAGTTATCAAATACCAGTTCTGCAGTTTCTGAAGCACGCATGCCTAACTTATTTTCTTTCTTTCCCGCAGTAAAGCCCGGTGTGCCGCGCTCTACTATGAAGGCAGTAATGTTATTCTTAGTACGTACTTCACCCGTACGCGCCAGCACCACGGCTACATCACCGCTTATGCCGTGAGTTATCCAGTTCTTGGTGCCGTTCAGTATCCAATCGTCTCCGTCTTTTGTGGCTGTGCAGCGCATGTTGCCTGCATCACTACCTGTATTCGCTTCGGTCAGGCCCCATGCTCCTATCCATTCAGCCGTAGCCAGCTTAGGCAGGTATTTCTTCTTTTGCTCTTCGTTGCCGAAATACAATATATGGCCCGTGCACAAAGAATTATGTGCAGCTACCGAAAGCCCTATCGAACCACAGACCTTAGCTATCTCGCTCACTACAGTCACATACTCAAAGTAACCTAGTCCCGATCCGCCGTATTCAGTAGGTACAAGAACACCCATCAAACCAAGTTCACCAAGCTTTTTAAATACTTCAACAGGGAATTTCTGACTTTCGTCCCATTCCATCATCTTCGGGCGTATGTGTTTGTTGGCAAAATCGCGTATCATATTGGCGATCTCCAACTGTGTATCTGTATATTTAAAATCCATAAATAGATAAGGAACAATTAAGCCGCAATTTTACAATATTTTCTGCACTTGAAAAATCTTCAGATCCGCCTGAAATCCCATATATATCATTTCTCTGCCACCATGCTGTCTGAAAAGCGGATTTCCTGTTTCAATCGTTCCGCCGCATTGCCGGGAATATGCTGGATAGCCTCCAGTTGTTGATAATTTCTAATGTTTCCACGGCTTCTGCGATATTCCAGGATCTTTTGCGCTGTTTTCGGGCCAATGCCGCTAAGAGATACGAGTGCTGCCGAGTCTGCCGTATTAATATTAACCGGGAGTTTCGATTGCTCCGCTTCTTTGTTTTGCTGTGTTTTAAAATGCTCCCACTTAGCCCTTAGTTCTTTGTCATCAGTTACCACAGGCGGCTTCACCCAATAGTGCATAGTCATTCTTACTACCATCAATACCACAAGCAACCCGCCCAGCACAGCGATCCCCATCCGCTGGCTGCGGCTGAAGCTTAAATAAGAGCGGAGCGTGTCTTTCACCATTACAAAATAGCTAATAAATTTTAATCCGGGTTTTGGTTCATGTTATTCTCTGCAGGAAAATGGCGATGCTATGAGATAAGCAACGCGCTATCTATATTTATATCAAATACTAATTTCTTATGCCAACAAAAAAATACTCGGTTCAGCTAAAGGGAAAAGGCGTGCTAGATGAATATGCGGTAAGACTGGAAGGTACTAATGTGCCTATGGACGACAAAGGAGGCTATGTATATAAGAACAGAAAACCTGCGGCGCGCCTGGTTAACAACACCTTACATGTACAGTTGTCTTGCAAAGCGCTGACGCATACCAAGTGGAGTTTTGAAGTTAGAGATATAGAAGCTGAAAAGGTTGTATATAGCGCTGATGGCGAAATTGGCGATAGCCATCCCGGTAAACTCATTTCTAAACGAGACGACATTGTAAATATCTGATCTATGAAAAAATTCCTTGTTTATTTTATTGCATCGCTGGCATCTGTACCCGCAATAGCCCAGTTTTCTATATTGCAGGATAATAAAGGTGAAGGTTCGCTTGTATTCCAGGGTAACATGGCCAACGTGCAACTTAACGCCGCCAACGGAAGTTTTACAGCTAACTACCTGGAACAGACAAATTTTTATCCTGATGAAGCCGTTGCGCGTTATCGCAAGTTGAAGTGGGGGGCCAATCTTGAAATAAAATCTGTTGATGGAGTAACCTCCTTAATAAAAGGAAATGAATTCAATCCGCAGATATCTGCAGGTGTGCTCGTAGGTGGTACTCCCGGGCTTACAGATCCCGAGAATGAAGAGACCGGGATCGCTCCTGTACTATATGCTATGTTCAATGTTGAACATTCCAGGTTTAATATGCTTGATAGCTCAAAAGGTTTCGCTTTTGAAAAAACGAACTTCGTTGGTTTTAGCGGAATGGCCGGCATAAACTGTAAAGGCAAATTCACCCGCAAAGCCGATATAGTTTTTGGAGCAATGATAAAATTTGCAAAGGAAAACAACCTTGACGATCTTGACAAAGTGGAGACGCAAAATGTTCAAACCGGCACTGCCGGCGGTAATACCGTGTTGGTGGGCAATCAGAAAAGTGGATTTAGCGGCACATTTGAAGAGTCTTTTGCGTTGCGGCTTAATATTGATGCTTATGTATATCCTAACCGTTTCGCAAAACTCCCGATAGGTCTGGGCGGCTATATACGTAGCCAGTTCACCGGGTACGCCCCGCAGCAGAACGCAGGCGTCGGCATTATATTCGGTCAGAATGGCGCGCCGGCCACCATTGCTTTCGGATTGCTGTACGAATTCAACGATATTTTCGATCAGCAGGGTTCAGGCACCGGGGCTTTTGCCAGGGGAGGTTTGAATATTGTAGCGGGCTTTGGCTTCGGATCCACTGGCAACTAGGCAGTGACGCATTTTACATAAAAAAGCAGCCACAATCTGTGGCTGCTCTTTTATGTACTTCTCTTTGTCAAAATTCGGCATTCTTTGGGGTCCTCGGGAAAGGTATCACATCACGTATATTCGTCATGCCGGTAATGAATAACACCATGCGCTCAAAACCCAATCCAAATCCCGCATGTGGCACTGTCCCAAAGCGGCGTGTATCCAGGTACCAATACATTTCATCAGCAGGTATGTGCATCTCAGCCATACGCTGCTCCAGCTTATCCAGTCTTTCTTCTCTTTGGCTTCCGCCCACTATTTCCCCGATGCCTGGAGCCAGTATGTCCATAGCGGCCACCGTTTTGCCATCCTCATTCAGGCGCATGTAAAACGACTTGATATCTTTAGGATAGTTGGTAACTATAACGGGCTTCTTAAAGTGTTTTTCCACCAGGTAGCGCTCATGCTCACTTTGCATATCTATGCCCCATTTTACCTCGTACTGGAATTTTTTCTTCTTGTAAGCAGGTGATTGCAGCAGTATATCTATCGCCTCGGTATAAGTTATTCGCTCAAATTTATTGTTCAGAACAAATTCCAGCTTCTCTATCAATCCCATTTCGCTACGCTCGTTCTGCGGCTTTTGCTTTTCTTCTTCGGTCAGGCGCTGTGCCAGGAACTCCAGGTCTTCCCGGTTGTTATCCAGCACATATTTTATCAGGTACTGGATAAATTCTTCCGCCAGGTCCATGTTATCAACTATATCGTTGAAGGCAACCTCTGGTTCTATCATCCAGAACTCAGCCAGGTGACGTGCAGTGTTGGAGTTCTCAGCACGGAACGTAGGCCCGAAAGTATATACTTCACTAAACGCCATTGCTCCCAGTTCGGCTTCCAGCTGCCCGCTCACGGTCAGGTTCGTGCTGCGACCAAAGAAATCTTCCTTGTAGTCTATTTCACCGCCTTCCGTCCTCGGTGGATTGTCAAAGGGCAGGGTAGTCACGCGAAACATTTCACCTGCGCCTTCGGCATCACTCGCAGTTACTATTGGCGTATGCAGGTACACAAAGCCTTTGTCGTTAAAGAACTTATGTATCGCATATGCCAGCGAGTGTCTTACACGAAACACTGCTCCGAATGTATTGGTCCGGAAACGTAGGTGTGCTATCTCGCGCAGGTATTCCAGGCTCGGGCGGTTCTTCAGTTGAAGCGGATATTTCTCCGCATCGCAGGCGCCCAATAGTTCTACACTTGTCGCCTTTACTTCCACCTTTTGTCCCTTACCCTGCGATGCTACCACCATGCCGTTAATGCTCAGTGATGCACCGGTGGTTATATTCTTCAGCAGGCTCTCGTTGGTATTTTCAAAATCTACAACCGCCTGTATGGTCGCCATACAGGAGCCGTCATTCAGGGCTATGAATTGGTTGTTGCGGAACGAACGTACCCATCCCTTAATATTTACTTCGTAGTCTGTCTTATCGCTTGCTAAAATGTCTTTGATCTTGGTGCGTGCCATATACTATTTATCGAAAAAGAGGTATTTAACTGCTATTGCTATCATCGCAACGGCGAAAATTTTCTTTACTATTGCCGTGTCGAGTCCCAGCACAAACTTACTTCCCAAAAAACCTCCTACCACAAAAGTGCAGGCCAGTATCAGGGCTACCTTCCAGTCTACTTGTCCCTGCTTATGATAATTATAGGCAGCTACAAACGCTACCGGTATCGAAAGCAGCGCCAGCGATGTCCCCTGTGCTTCCTTTTGGGCAAAGCCAAAAAAGAAAACCAGGGCTGGCACTATTACTATTCCCCCGCCTATGCCTACCATGCTGCTTAGGAAGCCTGCTGCCAGCCCTACTAATAGCAACCCGATGATCGTTCCTGTAGTCATTTCCATTTAATCTTCTCAGATTTTTGCAAGTATAATAATAATATGCCTCATATGGGTGGCCTATTTAGGCCGGCACCTGCCGGAATTTCTGCTTGTAGTCGTTGATACTGTGCATTATGATCTTCTTCGCCAGCCGCTCCCCCTGGAACTCTTCAATCTTCACCACCTTGTTCTCCAGTTTCTTGTACTCTTCAAAAAAGTGCCTCAGTTCTTCTATAAAGTGAGCCGGCAGCTCCGATATATCATTTATATGGGCTACGCTCATATCATTGGCGCACACGGCTATTATCTTATCATCGGCCTCGCCCTGGTCCAGCATCCGCATCACACCTATTACCTTGGCATCCACCAGGCAAAGCGGCTGCATTTCTATTTGAGATAACACTAATATGTCTAGCGGGTCATTGTCGTCACAATAGGTCCGGGGTATAAATCCATAGTTGGCGGGGTAGTAAACCGAGGAATACAGCACCCTGTCCAGTTTCAGCAGCCCCGTATCCTTATCCAGCTCGTATTTCGCCCTTGAGTTGCGGGGTATCTCTATTATTGCATTTACATTTTCTGGAATATTTTGTCCATAACTAACTGCATGCCAGGGATTGAAGCTCATTTTCTCGTCTTATTTTGAGGGCAAAGTTAGGACTTAAAAATTGCCAGATAAAAGTCAGGAAAAATAAAGCACACAATAATTAAGCGTTCACTACGTTCCCAGTTATTAATTGCTGAAAACCAAGGACAGAGGCGAATTTTAGCCCCTTTAAGC
>CAMPKR010000106.1 GCA_946887345.1 uncultured Bacteroidota bacterium
AAGTTCCACTTGCGCCGCTTATCGCATAAAGTGTTTGTTGCGCCCAAGCCTTTTCCCCACTAAGTAGAGAAACAGCAAAAAGTACAAAGCACAGTTTTTGCCGTAATAATCCGAGCGTCTTTACGAAGTAATGTATTGATTTGTGTTTCATTTTGCTTTAATTGGTTTTAAAATACGACTATAAAAGTTTAAAATTATATATACTATGTGAACGAATTTATATTCACTTATTCGAAAGCCATTGCGCGAAATGAAAGTACAACAACCACAAGGTAGCTGCCATATTCACTCCAAGCGATGCATTTAACCTATCTTATTCCTGCTGCTATGTATGCTTTTGCCGTTAATATATTCTCGGCCATTAGACGAAAAATCTTTTGCCCAACCCGCTCGGACTGGTATTGTTTATTCATTTCCTGTTGAACAAACCCGCCCACCAACGAAATTTCATGCTCCTGGTTGTATAGCTTCCAATACTTTAAATTGTTAGCTGCAATGAAAGCCAGATCTCTATCTGCGATCAGGTGAACATTAACATCGAGAATACCGGTTTTGGTTCCGTTTCCTGCAAAAGTGAATTCCATATGAGTTTCGTCTTCAAAGTAAAACTCCACCCGATCTCCTACTTTGAGCGGAAAGGATTTAAATGACGACGCGAACTTAATATAATTGGCATATCCATAAGACACAAAACTGATACCCAGATGGTGCAGCTTAGTGGGTGAATAAAAGTCCTCACCGTACCGGGCAAACGTAGCCTTGTTTCGGGGATAACTCATGAAGGGAAAGGTCTTGATGAATTCATCTTGTACCTTGTCGGAAAGCTGGATAATACGGGCTGCCAGGCGCTCAATATGAGTAGAACTCTCATTAATGATAGCCGCTTTTACATCGTAATAAATGGGCATAAAGGGGTGTGGTTTGTTTTTTGTTCTGCTTAGGATTTCAAAAATATTACATCACAATGTCAGATTGAAATATTTCCCATCTGTTAACATGCGATTAACTCTGCATTAACAGCTCATCAGTAAACATTAAAATATTATTATTGTAATATTTTTTGCATATCAGCAAATATAGAGAATTGCCCTTTGGGAAACAAGAATGTGGGTATCCTTTAGGTCTTTAAACTGTAGCTGTGGCGAAGTACTTCTTAGAATTGTTGATGAAATCGGACTGGACCATGCGGCGGGCCTCGCCGATCATATTTTTGAAGGCCAGGGCGTGGGAGATGCCATGGCCAATGATAACGGCGCCGTTAATACCCAGAATGGGAGTTCCGCCGTATATTTCGTAATTAAAATCGTCAAGGAGATCATCCTGAACATTACGCTTTTCCTTGAATATCTGGTAGATAGACTCTGCCATCTTAAGCACTACATTACCCACAAAACCTTCGCAAACCACCACATCAGCACGGGTGAGTAGTACGTCTCGCCCCTCGATATTGCCGATAAAATTTATTTGAGGATTTTCCTTCAGCAGGGGATATGTGGTTTGGGCGAGTATGTTTCCTTTTCCCTCTTCCTCTCCAATATTCAGCAAGCCCACCGCTGGTTTGTTCCTACTCTCTACAAGTTCCATATACAGGGAACCGAGGATGGCAAACTGAACAAGGTTTTCCGGCTTACAGTCGGCATTGATACCAACATCTAAAAGGAGATTAAACTTACCATCTTCCCGCGGAATGGGAGAAGCAATGGTGGGGCGAAGAATACCATCAATGGTTTTAACACTGTACATAGCACCCACCATCATAGCGCCTGTATTACCGGCGCTGATAAAGGCATCTATTTTCTGTGCCTGGAGCATACCAAAACCCATAGCTATACTTGAATCCGGCTTTTCTTTCAGTGCCTTGGTAGGATGTTCGTCCATTCCGATGACCGCTGAAGCCTGAACTAAAGTATAGCGATGATGATATTGATCGAGCAAAGAAAGATAGGGGGCGGCCGCGTCTGCGTCGCCAATAAGCACCAGGTGAACCGACGGATCGGTTACCTGCTCCATGAATAGCTGAACACCCTTTACGGCTTCGGCAGGGGCATAGTCCCCACCCATGATGTCAAGCCCTATCTTCATTGCGGAAAGATTTGTCCTTATTGATTTTGTTCACCTTCTGTTGTAGCAGGAGTCTTGTCTATCACTACTCTACCGCGATAGTACATTTTACCTTCTACCCAGTGCGCACGATGACGCAGGTGGCTTTCACCTGTTACAGAGTCAATGCTCCATGTAGCAGCTTCAGCTTTGTAGTGCGTACGGCGTTTAGCTCCGCGTTGCTGTGAGTGGCGTCGTTTCGGATTAGGCATTTTATTTAAATTTTACTTCGTTTTACGTTTAGTTTTATTCTTTTCCTTCAGTGCTTCCAATCCTTTCCAGAGCTCGTTACTATTGTGCTCTTCTTCGTGATCGGATAGCTTATTCAGCAATTTCAGTGCTTCGGCGTTGCAATCACTCTTCCCGTCTTCCGTTTCCGGATGCACGCGTTGCAGTGGTATACTCAATTGAACGAACTCGTATATCCAGTTGCCAATGTCGATAACCGTTTCGCTCCTGGGTATGAAAACAACATCTGCATCTTCATCCTCTTTCCCCGAATCTTCACCGGTCAGCTTAATCAGCAGGTTGAATTCGTCCCAAAGTCTCAGCTTAAAATCATCTCCGCACCGATCGCAGGGAACCATAAGCTGGCCACCTATATCGAAGCGAAGCATGAAAAAGCTGGGTTGCTTGTCGAATGTTACTGTTACCTGGCCCTCAAGTCCTTCAAAGTCCCATTCTCCGTGCTCCTGCATGAACCGATCACCGATATCGAACTGAAATACATGAATGCCGGGTTTTAACCCTTGCCATGCAATCTCGTATTCCCGGTTGTGTTTCATATCCAAACCTCCTTGTCGGGCTTTTTACCATATCCCGTCAAAAAACTTAAAGAACTACCCTAATAATAGGGGGTGCAAAGGTAGTAATTTTTGCTGAATCAGAGCAATTTATTTCTCTTCAGTAAAAATGAATAAAGGACCTGCTCTACCGGCTCGGAAAGATCGACCGGAACCCTGTCTATTCTATACTGGTGGCAACGGTCCTCTATCATTTGCTGGTAGGCCTTCATCCTCACAGTATACTGCTCTTTTACCTGCTGGGGTTGCAGCTTTATCTTATCCCCGCTTTCCATATCCACGAACTCATAAGGTCTATTCTCAAAATGGAACGCTAATTCCTGCTTACCCTCCGTAATATGAAATAAAATCACCTCGTGTTTATTGTATCTCAGGTGTTGCATAGCTGAAAACAGTTCCTCAATGTTATCAGCATCGTCCATCATATCGCTAAAAATAACAATAAGAGAACGTTTACGCATTTGTTCAGCTATGCTGTGGAGTGCCGCCGCCGCATTCGTCTGCTTGTTGGGAGCAGCATATTTCAGCGTCCGCTCCAATTCAGAAGTAAGTAACCGGTAATGGCTATGGGCAGACCGGCATTGGGAGAAATAGTGCAGGTTTTCATCAAAAAGAGCCAGGGCTGCCGCATCCAATTGCCTTTTCAGCAATTGAAGGAGACTAGCTGCAGAAAGGCAGGCAAATTGCAATTTATTGAGCATTTTCTCATCCTGCGGGAAGTGCATGGAAGAAGAAGTATCAATCACCAGGCAGCAGCGCAGATTAGTTTCTTCCTCAAAACGTTTAACAAACAGTTTATCTGTACGGCCATAAACCTTCCAGTCAACGTGCCTGAGTGCATCGCCGGGATTGTAGAGGCGGTGTTCCGCAAATTCCACTGAAAAACCATGAAAAGGGCTTTTGTGCAATCCTATTATGAATCCTTCTACCGTCTGCCTGGCTATAAGTTCCAGTTGCTCAATCAAGGATTGTCTTGTGATCATGGTATAAAGTTACACCCCAAAGCCCTAAAGGGACTTCTAAATTTTTAAAATGTTTGAAAAGCCCTTAGGAGGCCAAGCTTAGCATGAACTTTGCGGTTTTGAAATTTACTATTATCTTCAACCATTCAAAATGATAGGATTCATGAAAGGACGCTTTTCCCTGGTACTTGCTGCCGGATTCTTTATGGTAGTGAGTATGAGTTCCTGCGTACGCGATTATATCTGCCACTGTGAAGTAAAACATTCCGGCTACCCCGGTCTGCCCGACTCGTCATACAGGGAATATCCCATCACCGATAAGAAAGATGCTGCCAAGTCAGCCTGTGAAGCAAGGTCTGACAGCTTTGAACTCAACGGCATCAAAACAATCGAAACCTGCACGCTATTCTAGTCCGGTACCGGCAGCTATATAGTTTTATAAATAGCCTATTTTTGGTGCCGAATAAAGACTCATGACAGAGACAATTGCCCCGGAAAAGAAAAGTACCGCATTTTACATTAAACGAACCATAGGATTGATACTGCTGCTGGCAATGGCGGCAGTATTTTCGTATTCGGCCTATACTAAGATAGGTACAGGTGAGGGGGTTGATCCTTTTGCCTGGACCTTTATAGACATGGGGATTAATAGCCAGCTATGGGCAGGTGTAATAGCCCGTGTGATGGTAGGTATGGAATTCCTGATTGCAGGCCTGCTACTGGCACATATCTTTCTGCGTTCATTTACCTACCCCGCTACTATCACCGTACTCAGCATATTTACGATTTACCTCGTTTTCCAGATTATGCTTCATGGCAACACCGGCAACTGCGGTTGCTTTGGCGATGAGCTAAAAATGACCCCGCTTGAAGGTATCCTGAAAAACCTGGCAATGATAGCGGTTACTATCGCTTTATATTATCTCTACCCCATTAAGCCGTATAAATACCAGGAATGGATCAGCGTAGTAATAGGCATGGTGGCAATAGTTTTGCCTTTCATACTGGACCCTATCAATGCCAGCCTGAACCCTACGGCAGTAAAAAAGGATATAGATATGACAGTGCTGTATGAAAAAGAGCAAAAGCCTTCAATAGAACTAAGAAAGGGAAAACACATTGTTGCGTTTATGAGCCTTACCTGTCCTCACTGTAAAAAGGCTGCTAAAAAATTTGCCATAGTACACGAGCAGAACCCGGACATCCCTATCTTCTTCGTTTTGGCGGGGAATCCTAAAAATATAAAGTCATTCTTTGATGAAACGAAATCGAAGAATGTACCCCATGTACTTTTCCGCGATCCGGAAAATTTTCTGAAGATGGCGGGTAGTGGCGTACCGGCGATATTCTACATCAACAACAGCGTGATAGAATACGATGCTAACTATTTCCAACTCGATCCGCAGTTTATGAAAGAGTGGCTGAGGAAGTAGTTGAACAGTTGACTAGTTAACTAGATGATCGGTTAATTGGTCCCCGGTAAATAACAATATCAAAATGCTTGAAGAAAACGACATAGAAGAGATTTGGGATGACGAAGGTGAAGAAGAATCTTTACCCGGGGAAGGTGCGCGCGAAGAGCGCCTGAGATTTACCGTTGACAAACGCCAGGAGCCTATCAGGATAGACAAGTTCATAATGGCAAAGCTGGAAGGTGCTACCCGCAACAAAGTACAGAATGCTATTGATGACGGGTTTATTACTGTGAATGGAGGAGCTATAAAAGCCAACTATAAAATAAGGCCCGGTGATGAAATAGTAGTGTATGAAACCCGCAAAGTAGAGAGCACAGAAGTAGTGCCGGAAGAACTACCACTGAACATTATATATGAAGATGATGAACTGCTCATCATCAACAAAGTGGCCGGTATGGTGGTGCATCCGGGTTGTGGCAACTACTCCGGCACACTGGTGAACGGACTGGCCTGGTACCTTAAAAAGGAAGAGATAGATACGGACGAGCTGCCGCGCGTGGGCCTGGTGCACCGTATAGATAAGAACACCAGCGGCCTACTGCTTATAGCTAAGACGCCGAATGCGATGACCGACCTTGCGGCACAATTCAAAAAGCATACAGTACACCGCAGATATATAGCACTCGTTTGGGGGAATGTAGAAGAAGATGAAGGAAGGATAGAGGCGCATATTGGCCGCAACATCCGCTTCAGAAAAATAATGGATGCTTTCCCTGACGGAGAACATGGCAAGGAAGCCATTACCCACTACAAAGTGTTGGAGCGCTTTAACTATGTAACCCTGGTAGAGCTGCGGTTGGAAACAGGCCGCACTCACCAGATACGTGTACATATGAAGCACATAGGCCATCCCCTCTTTAATGATGAAACCTATGGTGGAGACCGCATTGTAAAAGGAACTGTGTTCACCAAGTATAAACAGTTCATCGACAATTGTTTTAAGATACTTCCCCGCCATGCTTTGCATGCAAAAGAATTGGGCTTCAGGCACCCGGCCACAAAGGAACAGGTGATGTTCACTTCTGAGCTTCCTCATGATATGCAGGAGGTTATAGAGAAATGGCGGACTTATACCTCCGGAATGACGCGCGAATTACGGAACAAGCTTGATACGTGATAGTTGACTGTTGATTGGTTTATTAGCTGCCGGGTTTGTTTCTATCGCCCCATAAGGACATGTTAAAATTTCACCTATATGGCTGGATAATGAGCGGCTTGTTGAAGTGAAAATGCTATATTTGCATCAATCCATTATCAAAAAATCATTTCAGATGTCAATACTAAATGTTAGTCCCCAGTTACTTCTTTCTATGCCTAGCGGTGGCGAATGGCTTTGGGTCATTCTTGTAGTGATACTATTATTTGGCGGAAAGAAAATACCTGAGCTGGCACGTGGTATAGGTAAAGGCATTCGTGAGTTCAACGACGCAAAAGACGGCATCAAAAATGAAATTGAAGCCGGCATGAAGGAGGACAAGAAGAAAGCTTAGTCCATCTTTACCCCTTAGTTCCGCTACGGAACGACAGTATATTTTAGGAGATAGTGCAGAGAAAAGCTTCCCTTCGGGGTTGCATGTTTTCACCGCTTTAAAAAAACGATAAAAACAATGCAATATAGAAGAGGCCTGTTATTGGTGTCGATGATAGTGATCGGTTTAGTTGTTCAAGCCCAGGAGTACCAGGCATTTACTATGAAGCCCGGCGCGCGAGTGATAAAGAACGATACAGTCGTTAGATCAGCCCGTGAAGAAAGAGCTCCTCTCCTTGCTAGAAAAGATGAAGAAACCTACACAACACGCAACGGAAAGTACAAATCGGTTCCCCTTGCAGGGCACAAATCGTACTTCGGCGATAAGAACGATTATATGATGGGCTATTGCCTGCAGTACATGGAAGCGCATAACCAGACGCTTAACGTTGTGAAAGACCGCAGCAAGGCCCAGTTTCCCCTGATTGATAATATCCTGAGGAAGAACAATATTCCCAAGGAACTAAAATACCTGGCGGTAATAGAATCGGCCCTGAACAACAAAGCGGTGTCACCGGTTGGCGCTGTAGGGCCATGGCAGTTTATGGCTGAAACAGGCCGAATGATGGGTCTGACCATTAATGGCTCCCGCGATGACCGTACCGATTGGCATAAGTCAACTACCGCTGCGGTTAAATACCTGAATTTCCTATATGGCAAACTGAATGACTGGCTGCTGGTAGTTGCCGCCTATAATAGTGGGCCCACGCCGGTGGAACGCGCCATTGCCCGCACCGGCAGCCGTAACTTCTGGGATATAAAACCCTACCTGCCCCGTGAAACACAGGGTCACGTTTTGGCTTTTGTGGCTACAGCTACCATTTTTGAATGCCTTGGCAAATACATTAATATTGGTAGTGTCCCGGCTGATTTCAAGTTCAATGATGATCCAAACGCTGTAAGACTTGCGGATGCTAAAAAGGGCGGTAAAAGCCCTTCGCCGGGCGGTGTAGTACCCTCTAAACCTGTATTTACCAAAGAGGAAATGCAGAACATGGCTATTGTGCGCATACAGGAGCCGCTGAACTTTGAAATGGTGGCCCAGGAGCTGAATATGGATAAGGACCAAATCAACAAATGGAATCCGGATTACGAATTATTTATATACAACACCTACCCTACCGACTACTACAGTCTGCGCATACCAAAGGACAGGCTGGATGTATTTATCCAGAA
>CAMPKR010000107.1 GCA_946887345.1 uncultured Bacteroidota bacterium
TCTTTGGAAAGGTTTGATGATCATCCAGCCAAATCACGTCCGGGTGCTGAGCTTTTTCGGTAAATATGTAGGCTCTGTAAAGGATAATGGTCTATTTTTTGTCAACCCCCTTTATGCCACTATCAGGCTTTCCAGGCGTTCCCAGAATTTGGCCATCCCAACCATCAAGGTGAACGACAAAATGGGTAATCCCATAGAGATCGCTGCAGTGGTAGTTTGGGAAATAAATGAAACCTACAAAGCTGCCTACGAGGTAGTTGATTATGGCGTATACGTTCGTACCCAAAGCGAGGCCGCTCTTCGCAACCTGGCCACCCGCTTTGCCTACGATAATATTGAAGACGAAAGCGCCAAAATAACCCTCCGCGATGGCGGCGAACAGGTTCAGCAACTATTGGAAACTGAACTGAATGAACGGCTTTCAAAAGCAGGTATTATCGCAACCGAAGCGCGGATCAGTCACCTTGCCTATGCACAGGAAATCGCCGGTGCTATGCTGCAGCGTCAGCAGGCAACAGCTATTGTAGCTGCGCGTTTCAAAATAGTAGAAGGTGCAGTAGGAATGGTTGAAATGGCACTGGAGCAACTCAGCAAAAAAGGAATAGTAGAACTGGACGAAGAAAAGAAAGCAACCATGGTGAGCAACCTGATGGTAGTACTTTGCGGCGAACGTGGTGCACAACCAGTTCTGAACACGGGCACACTTTATTCGTAATTCTCCAAAGACTTACGACTTTTTACTCACAACTTACGACTAACGCAGTGGCTAAAAAATCTTTTGTATTGAGGATAGATGAGGAGACATTCAAAGCCATAGAAAAATGGGCCGGGGATGAATTCCGTAGTGTGAACGGGCAATTGGAATGGCTGATAGACAAAGCCTTGAAAGATAGCAAACGCCGCCTCTCACCTGAAATGCGTGATGAGGACAACCTGCCGCCCGCACCCGAAGGTGAAGAACCACCGAATGAATAACAAGAAAGGCCGCTCATGCGGCCTTCGTCTTTTTACCGCTTTGAACTATTTTTGAACAAAGCACTTATGGTATTACGCGTCATCATCTTTTTACTCGCTCTGCTCAATGCAGGCTATATGGCCTTTGACGGTGGCCATGCCCTGATAAAAGGCGACTACATCCGTCCTAAAGACGGCGAGTATGCAGGACAGCTTGGCCCCTGGCACAAACTGGCAAGCGCTATCGGCATCGACCCCATGAGCAGCCTCATGAAGAGCATTTTTCTCATTGTAGGTGTCTATGGCATCATTGCAGTAGCATGCTTCGCTTTCAGTCCCGCAACTGGATGGAAACTGTTATTGGTCTTTTCTATTCTCACATTGTGGAACCTCATGTTCGGAACTGTGAGCAGCATTCTTGTCATCGTTTTACTCCTGCTGTGGAGATGGAAGCTTGCTGGTTAATACCACAGCCCGACTGTCATTAACAATCGGTCATTAAACTAGAAGATCTTATCTCATGGCTCGATTTTATAGTCCCGTCTGGTATGATCTCTGCCCGAAAATTACTGATAAAGATACAGGAGATCAGTAGGCATTATTTCAGCGGAAAACCACCTATTGATGTAAACGGACTTAGCGCCGAGCTCAAAGCCCCAAAGGAAGAGGTATTGCACGCCCTTCGCGAACTGGAAAAAAACGAACTGATCAGCTTCTATCAAACAACCAAGGATGCCATAAAGCTCACCCAGAAAGGTGCCAATACTATACCTCGCTAAGACTTACATATCCCGCTTCAGTCTCAGTTCCCTATGAATGAGCACAATCTTATACTTCCGCCTGCTGCCGAAGCTAGTTCACCTTCAACAGACCAAAAGACACTCACTTACAAGTCTTCCTCAGTCCATGAAAATACTCCACCACCTGCGGCATTACTTCATCTATGGATTTATACTGCTCTCTCTTTGTCTTATAGTCACGCACCATTGCTATCAGGCCGTCCAGGTATATCCATTTCCCTTCCCGTACCATCTCATCTGCCAGGTCTGAGGCTCGCTGCCGGCTGAATATCTTCTCGGTCAGCACTATTTCATTAGCTCTCACCCAGTGCTCATACAGGCAACCTTCCCAGTTGCCATAGCCCTGCTCTTGCATCGCTTTCTTTATCGGCGCCAGCAGGCAGCTGTCTTTTTGCAGTTCTGCAAGATTCTTCGCTATCAGCGGATTACAGAACGAATGACTGAATTCATGAAGCACATACTCCGATAACAGGTTCTTTATATCAAATTCCGGAAAATCCTTACTGTCACTTTTAGGACCAATAATGGCATAAAGCGCCAGTCCCCTGCCCTTCGGCACCATAGGTCCATAGCCACCGTCATGCAGTAGTGGAGTCAGCACCAGGTTATATTCTTTGTTCTCCTTCCCGTAGTGCTCTTCCAGCACATCTATCACCCTGCTCTCATCTATTTTCTTCTCTATAGGCGCTATCAGGCTGTCATAAAAGCCCTTGTGAGACACATAGAACTTGTGAAAGTCGGCACGCTTATAAAAGTCCTTAAAATAGTCCATCAGCATTCCCAGGGTGTCGGCATGCCTGTCAAATTGAAAAGTCCTTAAGTCATTCTCAGAAAACTCAGCATTCTGCCGGAAACCGGGAAAAGAGAAATGGTAGATATAAGTAGGTGCTGCATCAAACCCAAAGAACCTTTCATACACTTCCCTGTTCAGCACCACCGCAGGATGGCTCCTGTAATCGCGAAAATATTCCTCTATCTCCTTTCTGTACTTAAGATCAGCCTGGGTGAGTATGGGGTAACCTGATAAATACTGAATAGTAGTGAGCAACTCCATCCGCTCATCCACCATTACATTCACCTTGGGCGTGCGGGCTTGGGTATTCCCTGCTAAAAGCAAAACAAATATGAAATTGATGACCGTTCTCATTTTCAAACCAAAGATCAATATAAGAAGTTTCCCCGAGGCTGCCGATTTTACCTTAATTTCAAAGGGAAATTTAACTCGGCCAGAGTGTGTGACACAACTCCTTCACTACATATCAAAAGAGTATACCAAAAGATTGGATTGTAAAGTCAGGCATTTACTGAGCGACTTTTCAATTGACGATATCGTATCCTCTATTGTGACTTGGCTCGATCAGGAAATAATGGATTTCTATGATCTCACAACTTTTGCCCGCGACATTTATATTGGCTCCGACTTGACCAAAAAAGAAAAAAAGGACTACTATCAGGCACTGGTCAACCACGGCTTTTTCTCCCGGATGAACAAATTCCTTTACTCAAGTAACTATGGAATTTGCAGTTGGACTATCTACACCGTAGGAAAATTCTCACACAAAGAGAACGCAATTCTTTTGGAGGATGCCTACAACAGGCACTACAAAAACAAGAATCCAATGTTATGCCATCGTTGCTTAGGCGAGCTTCATTGGCTGAAACCGGGACAAGCAGAACCATATTTGGAAGAACTGCAAAAAAATCCTTCGCTTACCAACCTGCTGATCCTATTCTATTATTTCGATTCAATGAGTTACGACCCCAGGTACAAACAACTTATAGACCCCCCCCCCCCCGCCCCCGCCCCCCCCGCGGATTCAATAGTCAAAAAGAAACGCGATAAAATTGAAGAGAAGGCCTAGAATTTTGAGATCTGGATATCGTCTATTATGGCAGAAAAAGATAGTATCGAAATTAGTGCCGAAGATTTTGAAAAGATAGCAATACATTACTTCAACAATTACGAAGCAATAATTGGCGGAAATTAAAAACGGGCTGCAATTGCAGCCCGTTCATCTCCCTTCTGTTCTTCTATCTATCTACCATTCTTCTTATCTATTATTGCACCTGTACCGAGTCCGGCCAGGGCACCAATACCGGCACCTATCAGGGCACCCGTACCCTTTTTCTTACCTATCAGCGCACCACCCAGGGCACCTACACCGGCACCTATCGCAGCACCCTTAGCCTTGGCACTCCAGCCTCTCTTCTGTGGCTGTTGCTGTTCCACTGGCTGGTATACCACCTGCGGTTGTTGTTGCTGGTAACCATTATCTACGTTCCGCGTTGCTGCATATGAGTTCGCCCTGTTTGTAGAACTCCTGCGCGGAGCGCGGTATACTGTTGTTACTGTTTTGGCCTTGGCAGCCTCTGCTTCTTTCTGCATGGCCACTGCCTGGCTCATCGAGTCAATAAGGTGCTGCCTGTCCATAGCCAACTTCATCTCTTCTATTGTCTGAGCCTGTGCCTGCAGCTTCGCTTCCATTTCCTTGTTAGCGCCGGTATTACATGAGGTCATCACTACGCCCGTTGCTATCGCCATTAATAATACTATCCGTTTCATATCCGTTCTCATTTGGTTACACACCATAATGCCAACGCCATGCCAAACCACCTGCCGCAAACGTTAAAAGACCCCTAAGAACAACCTCTGCCTTATGACTTCAAAATGACATGTCAAAAAACAGATGTCATTGCGGGCGCTGACCCGCAATCTTTGACTTCCGCCTGCTGCGGAAGCTAACTAAGCTTCAACAGAGCATCTTTCCACACAGATACAACACACAAAACAAAAAGGCTGCAAATTGCAGCCCTTTTCCTTTATCGTGAGAATCTCTTAGAATCCTATGAATCCTGGTTCTGATCACCTTCTTGTGCAGGTGCTTCCGTGTTCTCAGTAGCTTCTGTAGCAGGTGCTTCAGCAACCGGTGCAGCTTCAGCAACAGGAGCCGCAGCAGCAGCCTTAGGAGCGGCAGAACCTGAACGACGGCTCCGGCGTGTTTTCTTAGCGCCTGCATCCTTCGTATCCTTAGTGTAGATCTCGTTGAAGTCTACCAGTTCTATCATTGCCATTTCAGCAGCATCACCGGTACGTGGTGCCAGCTTAATGATACGTGTATAACCACCCGGGCGGTTAGCCACCTTATCACCTATTACACCAAACAGTTCCTTTATTGCTTCTTTATCTTGCAGGTAGCTGAACACAACACGACGGTTGTGCATGTTATCTGCTTTAGAACGGGTGATCAGCGGCTCAGCATATACGCGCAGACTCTTTGCTTTGGCAAGAGTAGTTACAATACGCTTGTGCTCTATCAGCTGGCAAGCAAGGTTGCTCAACAACGCCCTCCTGTGAGAGGCTGTACGGCTTAAATTTTTGATTTTGTCTCCGTGACGCATGACATTTGTTTTTTATTCCCCCGTACCGTGTCAGGATTTACGGGGTACTGATTAAAAATAAAAAGTAAAAAAGCAAAAGTCAGAAAGCTTTTTCTTTTTGCTTTTTGACTTTTGCTTTAAATATTAATCTTCGCTCCTGTGAAGGCGGCTGATGTCCATACCAAAGTGCAGGCCACGCTCACCAAGAACTTGTTCGATTTCAGAAAGTGACTTCTGACCGAAGTTGCGGAACTTCATCAGCTCTTCCTGTGTGTATTGTACCAGTTCACTCAGAGAGTTGATCTTAGCAGCTTTCAGGCAGTTGAACGCACGTACTGAAAGTTCAAGATCTTCCAGCGGAGTGTTCAGTGTCTTACGCAGTTGCAGTGTTTCTTCGTCCACTACCGATTCTTTCTCTTCACGCTTGGTATCCAGCGATATGTTCTCATCAGTGATGATCATCAGGTGCTGTATCAATATGCGTGAAGCTTCTTTCACCGCTTCTTCCGGATGGATGGTACCATCTGTCGCAACTTCCATTATCAGCTTTTCGAAGTCAGTGCGTTGTTCCACACGTGTATTTTCGATGCTGTATTTTACATTCTTTATCGGAGTGTAGATTGAGTCGATTGCTATAATACCAAGAGGAGCTTCCTTCGGACGGTTCTCTTCAGCTGGCACATACCCACGGCCCTTGCCTATCCACAGTTCTATCTGGAAGTTGGTACCCGGCTGCATGTTGCAGATGATGAGCTCAGGGTTCATTACCTGGAAGCCAGGCAATGCATCGCCTATCATACCGGCAGTGAATGTTTCCTGGCCTTTAATGTTGAGTTCTATTTTCTCAGCATTGCCATCGCCTTCACCTTCTTTCTTTATACGCACTTGCTTCAGGTTCAGGATGATCTCTGTTACATCTTCCAGCACACCTTTAATTGTAGCAAACTCATGGTCTGCACCAGGTATCCTGATAGCTGTCAGAGCATACCCTTCCAGTGAAGAAAGCAGTACACGGCGCAGTGCGTTACCAATAGTAACACCATAACCGGGCTCTAGCGGACGGAATTCGAACTGGGCTTCAAAATCATTAGCTTTCTGAAGAACGATCTTATCCGGCTTTTGGAAATTCAATATTGCCATATTGAGTGATATTATTTACGTTTTTTTTGAAATTTTACTAACCGTTCTCACCCGTTTCGCACAGGCAGAGCCTGTAAATATAAGGGAAACCAGCCATTTTAAAAACTTGTTAAGCCTTCCACTCATCGCGGAAGGCTTAATATTATTACTTAGAGTACAGTTCGACGATCAGCTGCTCCTTGATGTTCTCAGGAACGCTATCGCGTTCAGGATGAGCTATATATGTACCTTTCATGTCTTTTTCGCTCCAGTCCATCCAGTTGATCTTCGGGTTCTTACCGCGAATGTTACCGGTGATCAGGTTGTTAGCCCTGCTCTTTTCCTTCAGTTCTATCACATCACCCGGCTTCATGCTGTATGAAGGGATATTAACGATATGACCGTTAACCATAATGTGCTTATGCGATACCAGCTGACGTGCTGCAGGACGCGTAGGTGCAATACCCAGGCGGTAAACTGCATTGTCCAGGCGTGCTTCAAGCAATTTGATAAGGTTCTCACCAGTCGCACCCTTCAGGCGGGCAGCTTCAAAGTAAGTGTTACGGAATTGCTTCTCAAGTACCATGTAAGTGTACTTCGCCTTTTGCTTCTCCTTCAGCTGTATAGCGTACTCAGATGCGCTCTTGCGCTTCTTTGAGTTACCATGCATACCGGGAGGGTTGCTGTTCTTCCCGAGGTTCTTTCCTGAACCCAGGATTGGTTCGCCGAAAATACGGCAGATTCTGTTTTTGGGGCCTGTATAACGTGCCATGTCGATCTTTGTGTTTTTACCGCTTCGTCTCGTTTAAAGATCGTGAACTCTGATCCGGAGCAGCTATGTTTAAAAAATAAATTACAATTTAAGCACCTCCCCTTCAGTGAGGCCGGGAGGGTTACACCCTGCGCTTCTTCGGAGGACGGCAACCGTTGTGAGGCAGCGGAGTGATATCCTTGATAGATACTACTTCAATGCCGCTATTGTTCAGGGAACGGATAGCACCTTCACGGCCCGAACCCGGTCCTTTCACGTATACGTCCACTTTCTTCAGGCCTGCATCCAGTGCTACTTTAGCACAGTCAGCAGCTGCCATCTGTGCAGCGTACGGAGTGTTTTTCTTTGAACCACGGAAACCCATTTTACCGGCAGAAGACCACGAGATAACCTGGCCGTTCTTGTTGGTAAGGCTGATAATGATGTTGTTGAATGTCGCACTGATGTGAGCATCTCCGTGCGGATCCACTTTTACGACGCGTTTCTTTGCAACGGTCTTTGCAGAAGATTGTCCTTTTGCCATTTTGTTTTTAAAATAAGGTAGTCAAAAAATGTTCTGATACCGGTATTTACCGATACCCGTGCCACCCCTCCCCGCTGCACCTCAGCGGATCCGGCGGTGGCCCTGTTATTACTTCTTAGGTGCTTTCTTCTTACCTGCAACTGTCTTACGCTTACCTTTACGGGTACGGCTGTTAGTACGCGTACGTTGTCCACGTAAAGGAAGTCCTTTACGATGACGCAGACCGCGATAACAAGCGATATCCATGAGGCGCTTAATGTTCATTTGCACTTCAGAACGCAACTGACCTTCTACTTTGAACTCACCGGCGATGATATTACGGATAGCAGTCTGCTCCTCATCATTCCATTCAGCAGCCTTCTTATCGTAATCGATACCGGCTTTTGAAAGAATGTACTGAGCAGTGCTAGGGCCAATACCATAGATGTAGGTAAGGGCTATCTCACCACGTTTGTTCTTCGGAAGATCAATACCAGCTATACGAGCCATAT
>CAMPKR010000108.1 GCA_946887345.1 uncultured Bacteroidota bacterium
ACAAAAATCAACACAGCCGGCTGGCCTTCGGGCATATACCATATTTTGTTCACCAATGGTGAAGCATCAACCTCTCTGATGGTGATGAAGGATTAGACCCTATCTCTATGAAACAAGAAAAAAGGAGTATCAAACGATACTCCTTTTCTTATAAACCTTGTTTTGTCAATATCGCCTTTGCGTCTTTTTTGGGCACTTTGCGTTTACACTTAAGCATCACGCCAGCCTTTTTCTTTTCACTTTTTTCCTTTTTACTTTTAAAGCGGGATATTCCCATGTTTGCGCTTAGGCATCTTCACTACCTTGTGCTCCAGCATTTTGAAAGCACGTATTAATTTACTGCGTGTATCTGCGGGCATGATCACTTCATCTATAAAGCCACGAGCCGCTGCACCATAAGGATTGGCGAACTTCTCCATGTACTCCATTTCTTTCTCCTTCCATTTTGCATCCCGGTCAGCAGCCTCGCTTATCTCTTTTTTAAAGATGATCTCTGCAGCACCTTTCGCTCCCATCACTGCAATTTCGGCTGTGGGCCAGGCATAGTTCAGGTCGGCTCCTATGTGCTTTGAGTTCATCACATCATAAGCTCCACCATAGGCCTTACGGGTGATCACTGTTACCTTAGGCACAGTTGCTTCGCTAAGTGCATAGAGCAATTTGGCCCCGTTGGTAATAATGCCATGCCACTCCTGGTCAGTACCCGGCAGGAAACCCGGCACGTCTACCAGCACCAGCAGCGGTATATTAAATGCATCGCAGAAGCGGGTAAACCTCGCTCCCTTCTTGCTCGATTCTATATCCAATACACCCGCAAGACTCGCAGGCTGGTTTGCCACTATACCTATGCTCCTGCCTGCTATCCTGGCAAAACCAACTACTATATTCTGTGCATACTCCTTATGCACTTCCAGGAACGAATCAGCATCTGTCACTTCTTCTATCACTTCCTTTATATCATAAGGCTGGTTCGGATTGTTGGGGATAATGTTTGTCAGCTTACCGCGAATTTCATCTGCTGTTTCATAAGCATATACCGGCGCATCTTCTTCGCAGTTCTGCGGCATATAGCTAAGCAGCTGCTTTATGTTCTCTATACACTCTATCTCATTGGCACAGGCAAAATGTGTCACTCCCGATTTAGAAGCATGTGTATGCGCACCACCCAGTTCTTCGCTTGTAACATTCTCATGCGTCACGGTCTTCACTACGTTCGGGCCGGTAACGAACATGTACGAGGTATTCTCCACCATCATGATAAAGTCGGTAATGGCGGGAGAGTAAACCGCTCCGCCCGCACATGGGCCCATTATAGCAGATATCTGTGGCACTACGCCCGATGCCTGCACATTCCTGTAAAATATATCTGCATAGCCTCCCAGCGATACCACACCCTCCTGTATCCGGGCACCGCCGCTGTCGTTCAGTCCAACAACAGGCGCTCCGTTCTGCATGGCCAGGTCCATTATCTTGCATATCTTCTCGGCATGCGTTTCAGAAAGACTACCACCAAATACGGTAAAGTCCTGCGAGAACACATACACCAGCCGGCCGTTGATAGTACCATAGCCTGTCACTACGCCATCTCCCGGGTATATTTCCTTCTCCATGCCAAAGTCACGGCTGCGGTGTGTCACAAGCATGCCTATCTCTTCAAACGATCCTTCGTCCAGCAATACCTGCAGGCGCTCGCGGGCTGTAAGCTTGCCTTTTTTATGCTGGGCTTCAATGCGTTTATCACCACCACCCTTTTGCGCTTCTTTCTGTTTCTGTTTTAATGCAGATACTTTATCCATAATATCATTAAATACGGGACAAACCTAATGCAAAACGCGGACAATTCGGAGCGCTCCCTTCGCCGGGCGGCGGCCCCAACAATTTGTTATATCTATCCACTTATTAGGTATACTTCCGCCGTCCTTAATACCTTTGCTTCAAATAAGAGACGATGAGGATAACAGGCTTTTTGATGATCATGCTCCTGGCCTTCGGCGTAAGGGGCCAAACGCCTTCTTACAAGATAGACGACCTGGTAAAAAGAGTAAGCAATAAAGATACTGTCTACGTGGTGAACTTCTGGGCTACCTGGTGCATACCCTGTGTGAAGGAACTGCCCGAATTCAATAAGATATCCGATCAATACCAGGGCAAGCCAGTTAAGGTCCTTATGGTTAGTCTCGACTTTGAGGATGCTTATCCTAAAAAACTGGATGCTTTCAGAGCAAAGAAGAAGTTGAAACCGGAAGTAGTTTGGTTCAACGAGACCAATGCAAACGTCTTCATCCCTAAGATCGACAACTCCTGGTCGGGTTCTATACCTGCTACCTGGATAGTGAATGCAAAAAAAGAATACTCCAATTTTAACGAAGGCACAGTTACGGCGCAGCAACTGGGTATGGTGATAGACAGGCAACTGGCTGAATAACATTTTGTGCCCTTGGCAAAATTTTCTGTACATAAGCAGATAGATAAGTTCCTGCAGGAAGAAATACTGGAGCCAACACTGGCCTGGGGTCTCCGTATGGCCATAGCCGGTGCTGTTCCGCTTCTATGGGGCATTTATACCGGGCACCTTGAGGCGGCTATGTTCGCTACCCTTACGGCGGAGTGTATCTGTTGGGTAGAACTAAAAGGAACTTTCGGGCAAAGGCTGAGAACACTATTCGGCGGCGCTGTTTTGACCGTCCTCTTCGGCATATTGGGCACACTCCTGGCGCATAATATGTGGCTGAGCATTGCAGCTATGGCCGTCGTTGCCTTTATTTCCAGTCTCTTCAAAAACCTCGGCGACCGGGGCAGCGGATTGGCTATTTGTGTTTACCTGATGTTCATCATTTGCAACGCTTTCCCTGTTACAGGCACTAATGCTGTGGAGTCACGCATCTTATATGTACTGGCAGGCGCCGGCTGGACCGTGATGATAGGTGTATTAATGTCTGCTTTCATGCGGGCTAAGGAACCTTACCGCCGCTCTATCGGGCTGATATGGAAGAACATCGCCGACCTGATCGCCGCAGTTGCCAAAGGCTGGGACAACAATACGCAACGCACAGGCCTCCGCGAGCAATACCTCAAGGAAAAGGAGATTCGCACTGCCATCAACACCTCTCTTAACTTTCACGGCAAGATGGCCCACCAGGTAAGCAAGGACGATAAGGCCGAATACAACCTCGCCCAGCTGCGCAAAGCTTCAGCACTTGTAGCCTCTCACATCATCAACCTCAGCGAGGAAGCAGAGAACATCAACAAACGCGAACTGGATGGTTCGCTAAGAAAGCAATTCGCTTCATTGCTCAGCGGCCTCCTACAGGCCGCTGAACGCATGACTATCTATATCGTCAATCTGAAGCCGGAAGAAAGGCTGTTGATGGTATCACGCATCTCCCGGCTGAATAAATTGCTCGTACTGCTCAAGACTAATGACTTGCCTGGAGCAAATACAATGGCCATCAGCCGCGCCATACATCTTGCCGACAGAACACTAAAGCTTATAGAGGTCTGCATGAACAGGATCGATGCTCTGGGGCATGACCAACTGGTATTCCGTTCTTACTCTTTGGTAAAAACACTCTTCACCCTCCATCCTAAACACTGGATACAAAATTTGAAGCTGTTGTTTAACTTCAACACTTTTACCACCCGCTACGCAGCACGTGCCGCACTGGCAGCCACTATCGCCATGTTCATTTACAAATGGTTCGATATCTACAAAGGCTACTGGCTGCCCTTCAGTGTTATCATCGTATTACAACCCTACTTTGGTGCTACCATCAAAAAGTCTACAGAGCGCATCATTGGTACAATTGCCGGTAGCCTTGTAGGTGGCATCCTGTTGAGAGTACACACAGGTATCTACCTCAACGAGATCCTCCTTTGCCTCAGCTTTGTGCTGATGGTATATTTCCTGAGGCGCAACTATGCAATAGCAGTATTCATCGTTACTATCAACCTCGTCCTCCTTTTCAATCTTGAAGAAGAACTGGACGCCACCATACTCATCACACGTACACTGGCTACTGCGGGTGGCTGCGCCTTAGCTGTATTCGCAGGTTTTGCTTTTCTTCCCCATTGGGACAAGAAATGGCTGCCGGTACACCTGGCCAAAGCTATAGACTGCAATTACCACTACTTTATTAGCAGCTTCTATAGCTCAGGCATTGTAAAGAATTGGACAAAGCACAAGCGGAGTGCAGAAACAAATAATAGCAATGTGTTTGATTCTTTCAACCGCTACATGTCGGAGCCATCCGTAAAAAGAAAGCACTACGCCAATTACTACCAGCTGATAACTCACAATGTGCGTATTACCCGGGAGTTGAATAACATTCATCTCGAACAGGACACTCGCACTACTGATAAACTTGGCAAAGCCAGCGCTAAACAACAGGGATTGATCAGCGAATGTTTGCAGTGGTTCAATAAGAACATAGAGATGCTGCGTTCTGTTGACGAGCAGGTAAAAGTAAAGGCGCTCGTATTGGACGAAGAATTCAGGAGCTACTTCTCCCTTTCTGAAACACAGGAACTGTATCTCAGTAAACTCCTTATTGAGCTAAAAGAAATGTATTACGATCTGGAGAAATTAATCGAAAAAGCCTCGGGGCAATAATGTAGTTTAGTCTTATGAATTACCTGGGTCATGCTTTTCTATCCTTTGGCGATGCCGACATCCTTACGGGCAATACTATCGGCGACCATGTAAAAGGGAAACTTGCTTTAGACAATTACCCGGAGGGAATAAGGAAAGGGATAGAACTGCACCGCAAGATCGATCAATTCACCGACGAGCATCCTGCCACGCAAAGGGCCAAGATCTTATTCAAAGAAAAATATGGCCTTTACTCCGGGGCGATCATGGATAGTCTTTTCGATCACTACCTGGCCAACGACCCAAAGCACTTCCGTTCCGAAAAAGAACTTTTTGATTTCAGCCAGCACGTTTATGCAAAGCTGGAAATCAATGCACAATACTTCCCGGAAAAGTTCGCTTTGTATTTTCCTTACATGAAGGAGCACAACTGGCTCTACAATTACCGCACTATGCCGGGAATGGAGCGCTCCCTGGGCGGACTGGCCCGCCGTGCTAAATATATGCCCCCACCGGACGAGGCTTATAAGATATTTGTCTGCTACTACTACCACCTCAACCAGTGCTATTATGAATTAATAGATGATCTGGTTACATTTGTTAAAATTGAGTTAAAGGCCTGACCGCCTTAGCATGGCGGTTATTTTTGCAAGCATCCGGAAGAAAATACAAACCATGCAGAGAGTGACCAGAACATATATAACCACCACAATAGTTTCCATATTTTTTATTGCCTGCCAAACTAAGTCGGATAATGCGAAAGCCTATCCGCCTGCAAAAATGTATGACAGTCCTAAAAAGGCGGGTGTTTCCGAGCTTTCCTACGACACTACTTCAGACGAAAGCCAGCGCGTCATTGCCAGTCTCGACTCTTTTTACCGGGTACAGGTAAGGCACGGCTTCAATGGCAGTGTGCTCATAGGCCAGAACGGCAATATTATATATGAGCGCTACTTCGGCTATGCCAACCGGGAGGGCAAACAAAAACTTCGCCCCAACAGCAGCTCGCAACTGGCCTCTACTTCCAAGACTTTTACCAGCGCGGCTGTGCTCTACCTGCACGAAAGCAAATATCTTGATATCAATGATCCTGTAACGAAATATCTGAAAGGCTTTCCTTACGCAGGTGTTACTATCAAAATGCTGCTCGATCACCGATCCGGTCTGCCCGACTACCTGAAGTTCACCGGCAGGTATAAGAAAGACACCAGGACTCCCATCACCAGCGATGATGTAGTAGAAATGATGATGCGCCACCGGCCACCTGCAGAGTCGAGACCGAATACGCGCTTCAAATACTGCAACACCAATTTCGTAGTGCTGGCCCGCATCATTGAAGAAGTAACGGAGATGCCCTATTCCACTTTTATGCACAACTACTTCTTTGAGCCCCTGGGCATGAAGAACACCTTTGTTTACGACCCCGCTATGGGCCTGCCAAGCAATGCGGCCATTAGCTACAAAGCCACCTGGCAGCGCGAACCCGATATGTTTGCCGATGGCGTGAACGGAGACAAAGGCATCTACAGCACCGTACGGGATATGTACCGCTGGGATCAGTCCTTCTACGATAAAACAATACTGAGCAATGAGACAATCGAAATGGCATATGGTCCCTGCTCATTCGAAAGAGCAGGTATCAAAAATTATGGCCTCGGCTGGCGCATGCTCTGCTATCCTAACGGCAACAAGATAGTTTACCACAACGGCTGGTGGCACGGAAACAACACTGTGTTCTATCGCTTCATACAGGAAAATATGACCATTATCGTTCTCGGCAATAAATACAACTCAGGCATCTACCGCCAGGCGCCTGTGCTCTATAGTATAGTAAAAGGAAAACCCGTCGGCAGCGGCTTCGATGACGATGAGTAAAAAAAGCTGACAAGTTGATAGGTTGATAAGTCTAAAAGAACATAAAAGATAAAGGCTCCGTGAGGTGCCTTTATCTTTTATAACAAGACAGAACAGCCGCCCTATCAACTTATCAACCTATCAACTTACTCACCTGCTATAATTCGGCGCCTCTTTCGTGATCACCACGTCATGCGGATGGCTTTCAGCCATAGAGGCTGAAGTGATGCGGATAAATTGGGCATTGTCGTGAAGTGCTTTAATGTCCTTTGCTCCGCAATAACCCATACCTGCCCGCAACCCACCAACGAACTGCTGAACGATCTCGTTCAGGTTGCCTTTATAAGGAACACGTCCTACAATACCTTCCGGAACAAGTTTCTTTATATCAGCTTCCACATCCTGGAAGTAGCGGTCCTTAGACCCTTCCTGCATGGCCTCTACTGAGCCCATACCGCGGTACGATTTAAACTTACGTCCTTCGTATATAATTGTTTCTCCCGGGCTCTCCTCAGTACCTGCAAATATCGATCCCGCCATGATACAGGAGGCACCTGCTACCAGTGCCTTCACCATATCGCCCGTGTAGCGGATACCACCATCAGCAATAACGGGAACACCTTTTTTCTTCAGTTCGGTTGCTGCTTCTATTATCGCTGTAAGCTGCGGGGCACCTGCACCTGTCACCACGCGCGTAGTACAGATTGACCCCGGTCCTACACCTATCTTCACGGCATCTGCTCCGGCATCTGCCAGTGCTTTCGCGCCTGCTGCTGTGGCCACATTACCCGCTATCACATCCAGGGTCTTAAATTTTTTCTTCACCTGCTTCACCATATTGATCACATGTACAGAGTGTCCATGAGCGCTATCAAGCGTTATCACATCAGCACCCGCAGTTATCAGTGCTTCTATGCGTTCCATAGTGTCACCGGTGATACCCACAGCAGCGCCCACCATCAGGCGGCCATTGCTGTCTTTGCAGGCATTAGGATGGCTCTTCAGGTTAATGATATCCCTGAAAGTAATTAGCCCTACCAGCTTTCCTTTTTTATCTACTATCGGTAGTTTTTCAAACTTGTATTTTTCAAGGATTTTTTCAGCTTTGCCCATATCTGTACCAACGGGAGCCGTTACAAGGTTCTCCTTGGTCATTATTTCACTTACCTTCTTGCGGGTATTCTTCTCAAAGCGCATATCCCGGTTGGTGAGTATACCTACCAGCAGGTGTTTTCCATCTACTATGGGTATGCCGCCTATTTTATTATCATTCATCAGCCTGATGGCATCAGCCACCGTAGCATCGGGGGAAAGAGTAATGGGATCAACTATCAGGCCACTTTCTGACCGCTTTACTTTGCGTACCTGTTCTGCCTGGCGCTCCACACTCATGTTCTTGTGGAGGATACCGATACCGCCTTCGCGGGCCAGGGCGATCGCCAGGCGCTGGTCCGTAACGGTATCCATAGCGGCGGAGACCATTGGTATAT
>CAMPKR010000109.1 GCA_946887345.1 uncultured Bacteroidota bacterium
GTAAAAGAATTTCTTATTAATATTGTGATAGGATTGTGCTTACTAACCCATCCTTTATAGAGTCCGGCTTGTCACAACAGCCGGACTTTTTCTTTTTACAACTCTCTGAAAGACTTGCCAGCAAAGCGTTTCGAAGCACACAATTTTCATCAGCATGTACACTTACTACGTTTTTTACAAGCCATACAAGGTACTTTGTCAATTTAGCCCAGAGGGCGAAAAACAGACATTAGCCGACTTTTTCGCGGAAATTTCTAAAAATATTTACCCGGTAGGTAGGTTAGATTTTGATAGTGAGGGGATGCTTTTGTTAACAAATGACAAGCAGTTGTCGCATCAACTACTGGAACCGAAGTTTGCACATAAGAGAACGTACCTGGTGCAGGTAGAAGGTAGTATAACGAAAGACGCAATAGACCAATTGCAAAAAGGCGTAACTATAAACGTAGACGGCAAACCATACAAGACCAGGCCGGCGATAGTAAAAATACTCAGTGCGTCACCCGAGGTTCCCGAGAGAAATCCCCCGATAAGATACCGTAAGGAAATTCCGACCAGTTGGATCAGCCTGACACTTACTGAAGGGAAAAACAGGCAGGTGAGAAAAATGACAGCAGCAGTGAACTTTCCTACGCTGAGACTGATAAGGTTTAGTATAGGCGATGTGAATATAGAAGGGTATGCTGCGGGTGAGCAAAGAGAGTTTGACGAAAGGATCAAAACACAACTGTTGTCCCGTTAACAAACCTGTGGGTATTTCTGTGGATAAAAATGAGGGCATAATTATTATAGCTAAATGATAATTTAGGTATTATTGTTAGAGAGGATAATTCTTGCCCCATATGATAAAGATGATGTTGTTTTCCTGCGTTATGATGATATGCAGGGTAATATATGAATCTTAATGCCGCTGGCCGGCAGATGATATAACGGAAAACAGGCTTCTGAGGCTTGTTTTAATAAAATATTAGCGCTGTTAACTATACTTTTAGTTGCTAATCCAAATGGATGGTTATTTTTGTGCCGTTATTTATTTATAGGAACTCATTATGTTTAATTTAGTTTTGTTCGGCCCCCCGGGTAGTGGAAAAGGTACGCAGTCGGAGAATATACTGAAGGCTTACCGCCTGATGCATATCTCTACCGGGGACTTGCTGCGCGATGAAGTAGGTCGCCAAACCCCTCTCGGTATTGAAGCAAAGAAGTATATGGACCAGGGCTTCCTGGTGCCCGATGAAGTGGTGATAGGAATGATAAGCAGTAAGATAGACCAGAAGCCGGATGCACGCGGATTCATCTTTGATGGTTTCCCACGCACTAAAGCCCAGGCCGAGGCCCTGGATAAGCTATTGGAGTTTAAGCACACACAAATACATCTTGTTCTATCACTCGAAGTGCCTGAAACAGAACTGATCACCCGCCTGGTAAAGAGGGGTGAAACATCGGGCCGCAGTGATGATACGGAAGACGTGATCACCAAACGCATAAAGGAGTATTACGCCAAAACCGAAGCAGTAGCCAGCCATTACGAGGTACAGGGCAAGCTGGAAAGGATAAAGGGCGATAACACTATAGAAGAGACCTTTAGACATCTTTCAAAGGAAATAGAAAAGTACTTGTTGCCAGCATAGTGGAGAAAGGGAATTTTGTTGATTATATAAGGATCTTTACCCGCTCGGGTAAAGGCGGCGCAGGCAGTGCGCATTTTGCACGTACCAAGTTTAATCCTATGGCAGGACCTGACGGTGGCGATGGAGGCCGGGGAGGGCATATCATATTGCGTGGTAATGCCCAGTTATGGACATTACTCCACCTGCGCTATCACAAGAACGTATTGGCCGAGAACGGCGACAATGGCATTAAGAACAATTGCACGGGCCGTGATGGTAAAGACATAATACTTGAAGTTCCGTTAGGTACCATCGCACGCGATGAAGAAACGGGTGAAGTGGAAGCTGAGGTGCTTGAAGATGGCCAGGAGATAGTATGGATACCCGGAGGCAAGGGTGGACTAGGCAATACTAACTTTAAAACTGCCACCAACCAGGCCCCTGAATATGCCCAACCCGGCGAGATGGGCATAGAGGGCTGGAAACACCTGGAGCTGAAGATACTGGCCGATGTAGGCCTGGTAGGCTTCCCAAACGCAGGCAAGTCGACACTGCTATCAGTAGTGAGCGCTGCTAAGCCTAAGATAGCCAACTATGCGTTTACAACGCTTGTGCCTCAGCTAGGAATTGTTCACTACAGGGACAATAAGTCTTTCTGTATGGCTGATCTGCCCGGTATAATAGAAGGCGCTGCAGAAGGCAAAGGCTTAGGGCACCGCTTTCTGAGGCATATCGAACGTAATTCAGTCTTGCTCTTCCTGATACCGGCTGATAGTGCAGACCATGCTAAGGAATTCCAGATACTGCTGAACGAGCTGGAGGAATACAATCCCGAACTGCTGGATAAGAAGATACTTATAGCCATCAGCAAAAGCGATATGCTGGACGATGAGCTGAAGGAGGAGATAGCCAAGACCCTGCCGCAGGAACTACCTCACATCTTTATTTCGGCCATGACCAATATGGGTATCACTGAGCTGAAAGATGAACTATGGAATGCTATAGTTTCAGAGCAATAGACCATGAAACAAATAACTGCCAGAGAGCTAAAGGAAAAACTAGAGAGCAATGCAGAAGTATTGCTGATAGACATCCGTGAAGGCTGGGAGCGTGAGTTATTCAATATCGGAGGTCTGCATATCCCGATGGGCGAATTGCCGGAACATCTCTCTGAGATACCTAAAGACCGGGACGTAGTGCTTTATTGCGAAAAAGGTATCCGCAGTACTATAGCCATACAAAGATTGGAGGGAGCAGGATTCCAAAACCTGGTAAATCTTAGCGGTGGCATGAAGGCCTGGAAAAGCTTAGCGGAGTAATTCCATGTGTCCGCCATTTTCATTGACTACCAGACGGTGATTTATGCCTAATGTGAGGGTATAATTGATATCCTGGTGGCCTGCGGGAAAATTGAAACAAACAGGATACTCATATTCAGACACCTTATCCCAAATGATCTCCTCAAGCGTTTGACCGAAGGGACGTTCGGTATCTTTCATGTCAGTGAACGAACCAAGGATCAGCCCTGATAATTTATCCAGCTTTCCGGCGCGTTTCAGGTTGAGCATCATGCGGTCCACATTGTAGAGATACTCGCCAACGTCTTCAATAAAGAGTATTTTACCTGTTGTATCAACTTCAGAAGCGGAACCTGTGAGGTGTGCAAGAAGGGCCAGGTTGCCACCGGTAAGTATTCCCTCTGCCGTGCCCGACCTATTGAATAATGAAGGCGGGCAGCTATACCGCAAAGGCTTGCCAGTTATAGCGTCTCTAAAACACTTGATATAGTCGCTCTGCTCTGATTGCGGACTAAAGGCGCGACCCATAATGCTATGCAGTGTTGGGATGCCCAGCGTAGCCTGTATATGATTATGCAAAACGGTAATATCACTGAGGCCGCAGATCCATTTGGGCTTGTCTGCGAATTTTGTGAAGTCAAGGCGGTCGATGATCCTGCTCAGTCCATAACCCCCACGGCCCATCATGATGGCGTGAATACTATCGTCATCTATCATGTGCTGCAATTCGCTCAGCCGCTCTTCATCTGTGCCTGAGAAGTAAAAATGTTCGTTGCCAACGGTATTACCCACAGCCACGTTAAAACCCCATGATTTTAAAACGGTAACTGCATAAGCAACACTCCCGGGGGCCATGTAACCTGCGGGACATGTAATGCCTATGGTATTGCCTGCTTGTAAATATGGAGGAACGTTCATGAAACGCTAAGATAATAAGCCTACATAATAAGAACCGTCTCTTATTTCTACCGGGAAAGTGCGGAGCTTGTAGCCCTCGCCTGTGCTGTTGTAGCCATTGGCGGGGTTGAATTTATATTTATGCAGCGGGCAAACGATATGGCCACGCGCATCAAGCCAGCCATCACAAAGCGGAGCACCGGAGTGTGGACAGGTAGCAGCGAAAGCAAAAACGCGCTCTGTAGTTTTAAGTAGCCCTACCTGTTTTTCACCTATAGTTACTTCTTTCAGGTTGCCATCTTCGAGGCTTGAAACGAGAGTTGATATGTCGTACCAATCGTAAAGCATTATCTCCTGGCGAGGAAAAAATCTTTCATGAGTTGGGCACATTCATCGGCGAGGATGCCGTGTACCAGTTCTGCTTTCTGGTGAAAAGGGAAATTCTCACCCGTGGTTTTGCGATATCCGTTCTTAATGTCGGAAGCACCGTAAACGATGCGGCCGATCTTGGACCAGTACATGGCACCGCAGCACATAAGGCAGGGTTCAACGGTAACATATATAGTTGCTTCAGGAAGATATTTGCTGCCAAGTGAATTGAAAGCTGCGGTAAGTGCTATCATTTCGGCATGTGCGGTACTGTCGTTCAATTGTTCTACCTGGTTGTGCCCTCGTGAGATGAGCTTACTATCCCAAACTACTACAGCGCCTACCGGCACTTCACCTGCCTCGTAAGCAAGCTTAGCCTGGCGGAGCGCTTCCTTCATAAAATATGTATCGTCGAAAAGCATTAAACCCTAACCCTAAAGGGGCTTCCTTGTTGCAAATATAAACTGCCTGCTTTGTTTGCCACGGCAAATCCCTCAAATCCTAAAAATCACGGTTCAAACTATCCATAATGATGGTCACCGGACCATCGTTTACCAGGGCCACCTTCATATCTGCTCCGAATGTGCCCGTTAATGTTGGTTTGCCTAACAGTCTGGTCATTTGAGTGGAGAAATATTCATATAAGGGAATGGCTTGCTCCGGCCTGGCTGCCCGGATAAAAGAGGGGCGGTTACCTTTTTTGTATGAGGCATGCAGCGTAAACTGGCTCACTACCAATACTTCACCTCCCAATTCCTGTATATCCTTGTTCATCAGCCCTGCCTCATCGGAGAAAACGCGGAGCTGGGCTATCTTTTTACAGAGCCAATCAGCATCTTCACTGGTATCGGCGGCTTCTATTCCTAAAAGCACCATAAAGCCGAGCCCTATGGCAGACTTCATTTCTCCATTGATAGTGACACTGGCGGTGGATACACGCTGGATGACTGCTCTCATATGATTTGAACCACGATTCTTTAGATTGTTGGGATTGCCTTGAGCTCATAAAGATAATGCTGAATAGCTATCATGGAGGTCCTTTAAATCATGTAAATCGTGGTTCAAACTGTACCTTTGCAGTGGCTATGAATTCATTTAATGATACGATAGTAGCGCTGGCTACGCCTCCCGGAGAGGGGGCGATAGGGGTCATACGCCTGAGCGGAAAGGATGCTATTGCTATAGCGGATAAAATATATATCGGTAAAAAGCTTTCGGCACAGGCCTCGCATACCATCCACTTCGGAAGGATAGTAGAGGGCGACAGAACGATAGATGAAGTAGTGGTAGGGCTATATAAAGGACCAAAAAGCTACACGGGTGAAGACGTGGTGGAGATAAGCTGTCACGGATCTGACTACGTACTGCAAAAAGTAATTGAGTTATGCCTGAAACACGGGGCACAAATGGCGAAGGCCGGTGAGTTTACCCAGCGTGCTTTCCTGAATGGCAGAATGGATCTTACACAGGCAGAAGCTGTTGCCGACCTGATAGCCAGCCAGTCGTCCGCATCGCAGCAGGCAGCGATGCATAACCTGCGTGGTGGCTTTAGCGAAGAGCTGAGGAACATGCGGGAACAACTGATAAAATTCTCAGCCCTTATAGAACTGGAGCTGGACTTTAGCCAGGAAGATGTGGAGTTTGCTGACCGCACGCAATTGTATGCCTTGATAGATGAGATGACTAAAGGGATTAAGGAACTCGTGCAGTCGTTCAAACTAGGTAATGTGATACGGAATGGAGTGAGTGTGGCTATAGTGGGCAAACCTAACGCAGGTAAGAGCACCTTGCTGAATGCCTTACTGAATGAGGAGCGGGCCATAGTAAGCGAAATAGCGGGGACTACCCGCGATACTATAGAGGAAACACTAAATGTAAATGGCGTACTGTTTCGCCTGATAGATACTGCGGGTATTCGTGATCATTCTGCTGATGTAATAGAGAACATAGGCATGCAACGCAGCAAAGATGCCATGAAGCGGGCAGATATTGTGGTGTACATGTTTGACGCGAGTGAAAGTCAAAAATCAGACATCGTTAGCCTGAGAGAGGAACTGGAGCAGGATGGTGTAAAGTATTTACTGGTGGGTAATAAAGTAGATGTTCCCGGCCTTGATGCTGCTAAAGACAAATTCAACGATGCAAACATACTCTTCATCTCAGCCAAAGAAAGAGAGAATATACAACAACTGAAACAACGTCTCTACGATATAGTAGTAGGTGGTGAAATAAAGCAGGAGGGTACAGTTATCACCAATGCCCGCCATCATCATGCACTGCAACAGGTGCTCAGTTCCTTAAACGATATACATTCAGGCATGGATAACAATATTCCGGGTGACCTGATCGCACTTGACATCCGCCGATGCCTGCATTACCTGGGAGAGATAACAGGCGAAGTAACCACAGAGGACAAGCTGGATTATATATTTTCCAAATTCTGTATCGGGAAGTAACCCCTTAGGAAATCACGCTCATAACAGCATAAATCGCTGGTTTTCTGCAAGTTATCATTTGCCGTTAGTATGGCTTTATTTGCCATTATTAGCTGTTTTTTAGTTACTGCGTTGGTTACTACTTTAAAAGTTGGGGTCTTTATGGTTACGAGGCGAAATAACCACGCGAAGATGATGGATAATGATGCTAAATGATGGCAAATAACCAATCTTCCACTTCTCGTAGTAACCAAATTTGAAAGTACCCATGAGTAGTAATATGCGTATTCCTAAGGTATGCCAGTACTGTAAAAGCGAGTTTACAGCCCAAAAGCTGACAACCAAGTTTTGCTCTTTAAAATGTGCTCAGAGAAGCTATAAAAAAGTAAAAAGGGAAGAAAAGGTTGAATCTGCACACAAAGAGTATATAGAAACGAAGAAAAAGCCTCAAAAACAGCCATTAGAGACGATTCTGGTGCAGAAGCCCTACTTAGGCATAAAAGAGGCCTGTAAGCTTCTAAATGCCTCAGATACTACCATCCGTAAGGCAATCAAGGACGGCACCTTAAAAACCATTAGGATAGGCAAGAAACACATTATCAGACGTGAGGACATTGAAAAGTTGTTCCAGATTAGCTAATTGGCAAATGGCAAGTTGGCAAAGTAGTCCTTTTCAGAACGTTCTGAAAGAAATCGATAAGAATGCCAATCAAAATTAATCATCCTTTGACGGTATTTCTACATACGAATACAATCCTCAAATCTAAAGATTGATGAAATATACAATTGAGTGTTTAACTCGTGTATTAAAGCGTAAATCAATTCATTTTAGGGTAATTGTCATTTTAGGAAGTATTTCTTAAGGAAAACTGTGGTTACTGTTGCCCATTCGTAAAATCAGGCTGAAGGTTACATCAGAATTAGTAACCAAAAAACAGTCTGAAATATGAGAATCTATCTTTTAAAACGCAGAGGAGAATTATCCGAAGAAAGTATAGCTAAAGGGAAGCAAACAATGATTAGCCTATACTTCTGTTACAACTATGGCCCTAACACCAAACGAGAATACGAGTGGTTAAGCCTATATCTCTACGAAAAGCCTAAGAATCAACTCCAAAAAGACCATAACAAAGAAACCTTGTATTTAGCGGAATCTATTAGAGCCAAACGGGTGCTTGAAGCACAATCTTCCAGATACGGCTTTAGGAGCAGTACTATGGGAAAGACCAGCTTTCTGGAATACTTCAAGAAATTAGCTAACATCAGACGAGAAGACTCGGATTGCAACTATCAAAAATGGATTGCGGTACATAAAATGC
>CAMPKR010000110.1 GCA_946887345.1 uncultured Bacteroidota bacterium
ATGATATCCTGCGGATCGAAGCCTACCTGCTCTGTAAGTATTCTATAAGCACGTTCGCAGATAGTTACACGGCGTTCCAATGTATCGGCCTGTCCGGCTTCATCAAAAGCCATAACGATGACAGAGGCGCCGAAGCTCCGGCAGGTCTCAGCTTGTTCTATGAACTTCTCTTCGCCTTCCTTAAGTGAGATAGAATTTACAATGCACTTTCCCTGCACACACTTAAGTCCCGCTACTATGATAGAGAACTTGGACGAGTCCAGCATGATAGGTATGCGGGCGATATCCGGTTCGCTCTGGAGGAGGTTGACAAAGGTTGTCATTGCCTGTTCACCGTCGAGCAGGGCATCATCCATATTTATATCCAGCACCTGTGCACCGCTTTCTACCTGCTGGCGGGCAACGGATAATGCTTCTTCGTAAAGGTTCTCACGGATCAGCCTGGCGAATTTTTTTGAACCCGTAACGTTTGTGCGCTCGCCTACGTTCACGAAATTCGTTTCGGGGCGCACTGTTAACGGTTCCAGGCCGCTGAGGCGGAGAAATGGTTTTATTTCGGACATTCTATTGGTAAAAAAACGTGGGCAAAGTTACGTAAACAGCAATGCCTTTCCTAACGCCAAACGCCTAAAGGGGCTTAGCTTCTGGCAGATATATCAAAAAGGAGAACATGAGAAGGGTTACCTTGCTACTTATCGGCTACGGCACCTACTATGTCAAAAGTGACTGAACTAGTGCCTTTGGGCTTCTTTACTTTGATCTTGACTGAGCGGGTGGAACTATGGTCAATGATCTCGTTGATGGTCTTAGTGTCCTTTTCTATTACAGAGCCACCTTTGTCCTTAAAGGTCATCTTCACCTCAATGTCTTTGTAGGCTACCATGGTGGCGCTATTATGTATGTCGGCGTCTATAACCACCTGGTTGAGCATATTGCCGTGATGGTCGCCGGTGATCTTGAGGAACTTTAACGGATTATCCCGTTCTATCTCTTCGAGTGATTTCTTCTTTTCCTCGTATTTAGCAGACGGGCGCTCGTTGTTGGCCGAGCCGCAGGAGGCAGCAAATATGGCAAGGCATAGAATAGCTACTAAGTTCTTCATTGTGTGAGCGATCAATTGTTCACTAAGTTAAGGAATTCCTCCTCAGTAAGAATACTGACCGTTCCTAGCTTTTTAGCCTTTTCCAATTTCGAACCCGCATCCTCCCCCACTACCAGGTAGTTGAGCTTAGAACTAACACCACTTAAGATAGAACCTCCTCTTTCCTCAACCATGCCCTCGGCATCGGAGCGTTTTAATTTGGCCAGTGTTCCCGTAAAAAGGAATGTTTTGCCGGAGAGTTCTCCCGTACCCTGGTCGGAGCCTTTGTGCTGATTGACGAGATTAAGCCCTTCCTTTTCGAGTGCATCGATCATGTGCCTGTTCTCTTCATTGTGAAAGAACTGGGCGACCGAAGTTGCCACCTTAGGACCAATATCTTCAAGTGTACTGAGCTTTTCCACATCCCAACCGTAGAAGTCACGGATGTGAGTGACGGCATTCGCCAGGGTTTTAGCAGTTGTCTCTCCGACAAAGCGGATGCCAAGACCATAGATCACGCGATTGAGCGGCTGCTTCTTAGAGTTTTCAATCGCCTGTTTCAGGTTAGTAATAGACTTTTCGCCAAAGCCACCAAGCTTTGAAATTTCTTCCCAGTTGATGTGGTAGAGGCCCGGAATATCTTTCAGTAATCCGAGCTCAAAGAACTTGATCACGTTAGCACCGCCTAAGCCACGAATGTCCATAGCATCTTTGCTGGTGTAGTGTATGATACGTTCGGCAACCTGTACCGGACAATTAATATTGATACAACGCCAGGCAGCTTCATCCTCATTCTTTTCCAGCTGTTCATTACAGGCGGGGCAAGTATGAGGAAAGTGAATGGGTTTTTCTTCACCCGTGCGAAGCTCAGATAAAGACTTAACAATATACGGTATCACGTCTCCGGCACGCTCTACAACAACGGTATCGCCAATGCGAAGATCTTTTTCGCGGATGACATCCTCGTTAAATAGAGAGATAGACTTTACTGTAACACCACCGATGGGTACCGGTTCTATCTTGGCCACGGGAGTGATAGCGCCGGTACGGCCTACCTGGAACTCAACGTCGAGCAACTTAGAAGTTGCCTGGCGGGCTTTGAATTTGTATGCTACGGCCCAGCGAGGATGGTGGGTGGTCATACCCATCATGTCCTGCATGTCGAAGTCGTTCACTTTGATAACAAGACCATCAACTTCGAAAGGCAGATCATCGCGGCGCTGCTCAAATTCATCGCAGAATTTTATCACGTCGGCGATATTGTCAAACTTGCGCATCTCTTTGGCCGGCGTAGGAAAGCCCAGGCTATACATCCATTGCAGAGAATCGTAGTGAGTACCGAGCTGTGCGGGGCGTTGCCTGTCTTCCGTGTTGTAATAGCTGATGTGGTAAAGTATGGCTGAAAGCTTTCTCTTTGACACTTCTTTGGGATCGAGAATGCGAAGTGTGCCCGAAGCAGCATTGCGAGGGTTGGCTAATGGCGAAAGCCCTTCGGCAATGCGCTGTTCGTTGTAAGCAGCAAAAGCCTCTTTGTGTATCACAACTTCACCACGTATTTCTATCTGGCCTACTTTATCTTTCAGAAAGTTGGCAGAAAGTGGAATTGACCTTATCTGTTTGATGTTCGCAGTTATTTCTTCACCCATTACGCCATCGCCCCGGGTGGCGCCACGCACAAGCATGCCGTTCTCGTAGATAAGTGAAATGGATGCTCCATCGTATTTAGGCTCTACACAATAAACGATCTTATCTGTACCGGCAAACTCTTTACACTTACGATCGAAATCTTCCAGGTCCTCAGCATTGTAGGTATTATTGAGGCTGAGCATAGGAACGAGGTGGCTGACAGATGGGAACTTTTCACTGAGACCCATGGCCACGCGCTGGGTAGGAGAATCGGCGGTCTTCTGCTCAGGGTATTCTTCTTCTATACTTTTCAGCTTCTTAAAGAGCGTATCATATTCAAAGTCGGAAAGGAGAGGATCATCCTGCACGTAGTATTTCCAATCGGAAAAATTGATCACTTCACGCAGCCCGGCTACCGCGTCTTCGATATTTTGAGGCGTTTTTTCTATCAGAGCTTTGGCCTGGTCGTAAAGGCGTTTTTCGTCCTGCGCTGTGTACATAATACACAAAGAAAAGGTCTTTTTCGGAACTAATGAATTATAGAGATGTCGCCTGCACCTTCGCGGATCAACTCAGGATGGCCGGAAGTACAGTCTATAACTGTAGAAGGAACAATATGACCAATGCCCGAATCGATCACTATATCTACCAGGGTGCCAAAGCGCTCATGCATGAGTTCGGGATCTGTGAAATATTCTACGTCACCATCCATAGGCAGTGAGACGCTCATTACGGGGTGGCCGAGCTCCTTTACTATCAATTGACTAATGTTATGATCGGGTACGCGTATGCCCACTGTGTCTTTTTTTGTTTTGAGCATTTTTGGCACCTGTTTGCTGGCCTCAAAGATAAAAGTGTATGGCCCGGGCAGTGCCCTTTTAAGCATACGGAAAACAGGGGTGTCTATGCTTTTGGTAAAATCGCTGATATGGCTGAGATCAGAACAAACGAAAGAAAACTGAGCTTTCTTCGGGTCTATGTTCTTAATGCGGCAGATGCGCTCTATTGCCGCGGTGTTATAAATATCGCATCCCAGGCCGTATATAGTGTCGGTAGGATAAATGATAAGCCCACCGCCACGGAGGCAGTCCACCACGGCTTTTATATTGCGCGGCTGAGGATTATCGGGATGTATATGTAATAACATTTTGCTACAAGTGCTGTTTAATAGCTTCCAGTGCTGTTGACAGGCGTTGCCCCATATTTCCTCTTATATCTGCCCAAGGCAGGCCTGAATGTTGTACTATATCGCGATAGATCTTGTAAAAATAATGCCTGTGACCTTCTTCGGGGTGCTCACGCAGGGGGTCATCTTCCCAAAGCACGTCGATATAAGTGAGGAGATAGAGATCATATTGACGTGTAGCTATCTCTTCTAAGATCCACTTGTGGCAACTACCATATTTATGCTCACTCCAAACCTTTATCACCTGCAAGTCCGTATCACAGATGAGTAGTTTGCCGGCTCGTGCTGCCAGGTCATCCTCAGAGCCCATTTGGCCTTTAGCCATTTGTAAGAGGTCGTCTTCTGTGTAGGGACGGCCGAGCTTTTCAAGGTATTCACGGGCATACTCCGGTACCCAGACAGTTTTCAATTGTTTGGCAAGCATCTCGGAAAGAGTGCTTTTCCCTGTTGATTCCGGACCAATGACTACTACCTTTTTTACGCTCAATGCATTTTCTTTTTTAAGAGCCACTGTTGACCCTTGTACGCAATGAAAGCCGAAGCTGAACCAACCAATGCCCCAACTAAAACGTCAGAAGGATAATGATCACCTGCACGAAGACGGGTGTAGCCGATAAAACCTGCATACATAAATGCAGGTGCTGCTACATACCATTTCTTGTATTGCAATGTGAGACAGGTGGCCGTGCTAAAAGAAATGGACGTGTGACCCGAGGGCATAGAGTGGTCGGTCTTGTATTCGTACGGCACTATATCCGGGTAAGTTTCGTAAGGCCGGGGACGGGCTACTGCAAACTTGATGCCGTATGTGAGACCGGTAGTGAGTGCAAGGCTTGCCAGGGTATGCCAGCCGTTCATTTTTGAAATGCTGTCGTGCATGATATAGCCAAATGCCAGTTGCGCAACCGGCACCCCCACTGCAACTCCATAACTGCTGTATGAGGCGGCATTGAGGACTGCACCATCGGCACTATTAGTTTGTATAGAGCGTAACCACCTGATATCGGTACCCTGACCGGCAGTCTGCAGGCTCAGCAACAACAATAAAATGATCAGGTAAGAACCTTTTGAGTTTGGTAAATTTTTCTCCATTCGATATACCCGAAAATAGCTACAATAAATAAGAATACAGTAAGACAGGCTGTTAATAACAGACCTTTGTAAATGAAAAGGGGAATAGCAAAGAGGTTGGATAGATTGAGCAACAGCCAATTTTCTACCTTCCTGCGAGCCAGTAACCACATACCTGCCCAGGCTGTAGCAGCAACCCAGGCATCCCAGGCAGGCACGTTAGAGTCGGTGTACCCATCGAGAACTAAATACATGAGTAGCCAGCCTGGTAATACAATTGCGGTGGCGATGAGATATTCTTTCCTGTTTGTGTGTGTGATAGGTAGTGGTGACTCATTTCTCCTGCGTAGCCAATGAATCCAACCATATATACTCATAACGAGATAGTAAAGATTGAGCAAAGACTCAGCATAGAGTTTTATATCCACCATCAGGTAAATGTATAGGGTGGTGCTAATGATCCCTGCAGGGTAGAGCCATATATTGTTCGCCCTTGCCAGTAAGACTTGTGCTACGGCAGCTATGACCGCTATCCATTCCAGGGCGGAAGTGCCGGCCGCCTGCTGCTGCAGGGTGGAGAGCCAATCGTTAACATTCATAAAGTGGCAAAGATAAATGGTATAGTGAAGATGATACCGTAATTTTAGGGAAGCGAAACAAAACGGGACTTATGAAACAACTATCCTTATTAATTGCACTCTGTTGTATCAGCCTGCTATCAGCAGCACAGACATTTGACATTCGCAATGTAAAAACTAATTTATTTATACCCTGGGAAATTATCTACGGTCCGGACGGAAATATATGGTTTACCCAGAAGAACGGTTTTGTATGTCGTACGAACCCGGCTTCAGGTGCTACTGACACCTTGTACCATGAGGTGAACAATGTAGTACAAAGTGAAGGTGGTATGCTGGGTATGGCTCTGCATCCACAGTTCCCTTCAACACCATATGTATATGTTGCATATCAATACACGCAGGGAGGCTATAAAGAACGCATAGTGCGATATACCTATTTCCCGGTGGGCGATACACTGGGTAGCCCGCTGAGTTTGCTGGAAAATATTACCGGCAACAACTATCATAATGGTTGCAGACTACTGGCCCTGAACGACAAGCTTTTCATAAGCACCGGGGATGCAGGAAATACTGCTTTGTCGCAGGATGTGAATTCACTGAGCGGGAAAATACTGCGCATTAATCTTGACGGCACTATGCCTAATGACAACCCCTTCCCGGGTAACCCTACCTGGAGCTGGGGCGACAGGAATAGCCAGGGTATGGTATATGCTAACGGCAAACTATATACCTCGATGCACGGTGACAACTCTGATGATGAAATAAACATAATAGAGCCGGGACGGAACTATGGCTGGCCAGCAGTGGAAGGATACTGCGATCTTTCCGGCGAGATGAGTTTTTGCTCTGATTCTAATGTGGTGGAACCAATCTATGCATGGACGCCTACAATAGCAGTATGCGGAATGGATTACTACAACCATCCCATGTTCCCCCAGTGGCAGAATTCTCTTATTGTGACCACTCTAAAGGATACCAGCCTCCACATACTAAAGCTGAACAATACCCATGATTCCGTGATAGCCGAAATACACATCGACACCCTGCACATAGGCAGGATCAGGGATATATGCATCTCGCCCGAGGGAAGTATATTTCTTTCAACAAGCGTGTCGCCTATGGGCGGTACAGGAGTAAAAGTGGACAGGATAGTGGAGCTGGTGGATTCTACCTATTACCTGAAGACAGCTACGCTAAAGCAGGCAAATGCTCTGGATATTTATCCTAACCCAACGAAAGATGAGATAAGTGTTAGTGTAAGGAAGACCAATATCAATGGCATGAACTATGTGTTAAGCAATAGTATTGGGCAGGTAATGCTGCATGGCAAGTTGGAAAAGAACAGCATATCTCTCAAGTATCTGCCTCCAGGTATTTACCAATTAAGGCTTGATGGCAAAAACGGCGAACACTACAGCGGCAAGATATTAAAAGAATAATGCTGTGATGAAGTTTTTGGAGAATCGGGTAGAAATCCTATTTTTGCACTCCCGAACAGGGAACTGGTACAGTAACTCAGTTGGTAGAGTGGCAGACTGAAAATCTGCTGGTCGGCGGTTCAAGTCCGTCCTGTACCACAAAAAAGCCTCGCAGAAGCGGGGCTTTTTCCTTAGTTCTTCAACCACGCATTCTTTAGCGCAGCTTTACTGCCAAGGGTGAACTTATAACCCTCACCTTCAGTGTAATTAAGTGTCGCCTTGGCTTTCAGTTCTACAACCTCTCCCTTACGTTCTACTTTCATAGTAATGTAGCCACCTTCCCTTATGCCATAGCCCATCATTACAACAGAACTTATATCATGAGCATCAAATTTTCTCGCATTCATTTCCAGCAATACGTCATCTTTCTGCACACCAAGCGAGTTTAGAAACTTATTATTCCTGTCGGGCATGGTAGCGGTTACTTTGTTGGCGGCTGAATCTACACTGATATATGGCTTTTGGGCTACAAGGAATGCAATAGGCTCCGGCACCCTCACGGTAGCAGGTTGCACTCCTACCCTCTCCAGGTACTTATCGTAGTCTATAGGGTTGCCATGAACAATATGCCGGTCGGTGAACTCCCCTACTTCCGGATAGGTCATAGCCGTAAATTCAGTTATAAACTCTTTGTCCTCAAAAGGTTTATCCGGACCGTATTTCCGGGCCAGTTCACCTATCACACTCAGAAGACCCCGTTTACCGCCTGATTTTTCCCTGATGATAATATCAATACACATAGACATAAGAGCGCCTTTCAAGTATACATTGGAAAACTGGTCCTGCATCTTAGGCAGTAGTATCAGCCTGCTCATGCGGGTGAACGACAGGGT
>CAMPKR010000111.1 GCA_946887345.1 uncultured Bacteroidota bacterium
GTATGCCCGTAGAAAAGAAAAGGTTAGATGGCAGGCCTATCACCGTATCTATATTACCATCCTTCAGCAGCTTCTCGCGTATGCGCTGCTCGGCGCCTCCGCGGAATAGAACACCATGCGGCAGTATGATAGCCATCGTTCCTTCCTTAGATAAGAAGTGGAAACCATGCAGTAGAAAAGCAAAGTCAGCGGCCGACTTCGGCGCCATGCCATAGCTCTTAAAACGAAAATCTTCTTTCAGCGCATCGGTTGGCTCCCAGCGGTAGCTAAAGGGCGGGTTCGCTACTATGGCATCGAACTCCGCTTTCTTCGCAGGGTTCATTTCATTCAGCAGTTCCCAATCATTAAGAAGTGAATCACCATGATGTATCTCGAACTCCGTATCCTTCACGCCATGCAGCAGCATGTTCATGCGGGCAAGGTTGTAGGTAGTGATGTTCTTTTCCTGCCCGTATATGCGCCCTACACCATGCGCGCCCATTTGCTTGCGCACATTCAGCAATAGCGACCCTGAACCACACGCAAAGTCCATCACCCTGTCCAGCTTTTTCTTTTTGCCGTTCTTCGGCTCCTGGCTGTCCAGAACCACAATCTCCGATAGTATCGTTGATAGCTGTTGCGGTGTATAGAACTCGCCCGCCTTTTTGCCCGAGCCTGCGGCGAACTGCCCTATCAGGTATTCATAAGCATCGCCCAGTGTGTCTACATCGGTAGAGAAAGCGGCAATACCCTCCGCAATTTTCTGGATGATGGTGCAGAGCCTCGCGTTGCGTTCGGCTGCTTTCCTGCCCAGCTTTTCCGAGTTCAGGTTGATCTCGGAGAAGAGTCCCTGAAATGTACTTTCAAAAGATTCGTTCTCTATATACTTCAGCCCTTCCTCCAGTGTCTCCAGCAGTTCGCCGTCCTGCCTGCGCGCCATCTCCGAGATGCTCCTCCACAGGTGTTTCGGCTGTATGACATAGTGAACCTTGCGGCGCATCTGTTTTTCAAATACAGCAACATCATCTTTATTTTCATTGTACCAGATCTCTAAAGGGCTGGCAACCCCCAATTTCCTCATGATATCAATTGGGGTGTCCGGGTATTCCGTGCCCAGTTCCTTTTGCGCTGCCGACTCGTAATTATCCGATAAGTAACGAAGGAAGAGGAAGGACAGCATATAATCACGGAAATCATCCGCATTCATTGCGCCACGCAGTTCATCGGCTATGGCCCAGAGTGTTTTTCCTAGTAGTTGTTGGTCGCGGTGCGTCATTTGTCTGAACTGTGATTTCTGTGATTTTCGTGTGTTTTTTTGTCTGAACCGTGATTTATTTGATTTTTGTGATGATGAGATTTTCTGTCTGAACTATGATTCGTTTGATTTCTTTGATGGACTGTGATTTTCTTGTGTGGTAAAATAATCATGTTCATCATTTAACCATAGAAATCATAGTTCAGGACAGGATCATAGGTCAGGACTGTTTATATTTCTTATTACTTACTCTCTTGAACTCCAAACTTTTTCCGCCAAAGTTGATGAGCAGGCCTATTTCCAGGTTGTACGCTTCCAGGTAATTGATAGCCTGCGCAAGGTGTACGTCTTCCAACTTTACGATCGCTTTTATTTCTACCATTATCTTCTCTTCCACAAAAAAGTCAACGCGCCTCGTGCCCACATCTATGCCCTTATAAAATATGCTCATCTCATGCTCCCTGCTGAACGAAAGTCCCCGCCTCTGCATCTCAGCCGCCAGCGAGCGCTGATAAACAACCTCCTGGAACCCATTGCCCAGGATACTATGCACTTCCATCGCACTGCCGATGATACTGCCGGTAAGTGCTGAGTGTTTATGTGCTTCGTTTATCATTGACTGTGACTTTTGTCTGAACTGTGATTTGGGTGATTTTTGTGATGGACTGTGATTTCTGTCTGAACTATGATTCATTTGATTTCTTTGATGGACTGTGATTTTCTGTCTGAACTATGATTCATTTGATTTCTTTGATGGACTGTGATTTTATTGAGGGTTAAAATAATCATGTTAATCATTTAATCATTAAAATCACGGTTCAGACAATGACGGAAATAGTTGCTGCATCAATCCCCTTTTATGTAGCTTGAGGTTTTCTATTTTTTCTGCTTGTGTGGTAATGGATTCATCGAGTGATGAAAGACAATCTGCTATCTTTTGCTGCTCAATTGGATTGGGCATTACAACTTTTATTGCTGACAATTCCCCTGAGTTAATAGCTGGATAATTAGAACCCGTGCATTTTTCTAAAACTCTCTCAACAAATTCAGGACTATGTAGGTAGTGATATAGAAACTCACATGACTCATTGGCTCTTAATTGTGCGTAACCTGTAGAAGCAACATAGTCAGAATTATCCTCAGGTTGAAAAAAGTAATTGTTCTGTTGATACGGTCTAACCATTTGAAAGATTACATCCTTTGGCCTTAAGAGTCTTTGTGCTCTGCTTGGAGCTGTGTCAATAGTGATAAGATTTTTCTTAAGTAATCTGCCCCTCTCCACAGACTCAAGATCTATGTAAATAAAACTGTCCGGCAAATTCCCGACATAAGGATTAACAACGCACGCCTTATCAAGTCTTTTCTCCTCCCATTCCCCGTCAAACCCCTTAAACCTCAACTTCGGCACAGTCTCACCTTCGGCGGGAAAGAGTTGCTGCATCAGGCCTTTTTTGTGAGCCTTGAGCGCTTCCAGTTTTTCGTTCTCTGCTGTAATAAGGTCATCCAGGGAAGAAAGGCAATCGGCGATCTTTTGTTGTTCTGAGAGATGAGGAAATGGCACCTGCATCTCCATGAATACTGTCGGAGTAATGCTCATTCGATCATGCCTAGCGCCAGTATTGGATGCCGAACGTAAATAGCTATGCCAGTGCGAAGTTTTAAAGTACTGCTCAAAGAAGTCGTTGTCAGGACTTTTAAATCTAAAAACAGTATAAAGCGGTGACATTACCCCTATTCCAATCTTATTCTTTGAAATAGGGCCGACTGGAGCAATGTTAGAGGTTCTGGGATTATATACGTAATCCCCTTTTTCAACTACATAGTAGCCTTCTAAGTTGTTTTTGTCAGCAATATCCTTATCAAAATAATCCCTTTGGTCGACAATTCCTGCAGATGCAGAGTTTGTCAGTACACGATGAATATTACCATCTCTATTTTTTTGAGCAAATAATTCTGCAAGCTCTTTTAAATTTTTCACGCTCCAGTCGGGATATGATTTCCCGTTTGGCTCTTTGAATCTTAACTTGGGCATCAATATTGTAGAGTTCTTATTGCTCATATGCTGCCAGTCCGGATATTTCGCGGCCTTTGGCCAGTTTATTTAAGTGTTTCAACAGGTCCTGCATCAGCTCCGTTTCTTTCTGAGCCCTTGCTTTCCAGCCCAGTTCCAGCGGTGCGGTCAGGTCGCCCAGGTGGTCAGCGTCCAGTATCATGCGTTCCATGGTGCTGTCCACAAAGCTCCCAAGTGTGCGCAGGTCCAGCCCGTGCTTTGCGGCTATCTCTGCCAGTGCTGCGGCATGTTTCTGTTCTATGAACACCTCGTAGCCCTCGCGTATCTCCGCTTCGCTCAGTCCTTTGCCCGTCTCCAGGCTGTTAATGTAGTCCACTATATCATCGCGCTCGTCCATCAGGTTCGCGCTGCTGCCTAGCAGGTTTATCAGTTGCTCGCGGCTCATCTTCTGTTTCTTCGTAGTGCCTTGCGTATACTTCGCTATCAGGCCCATGATGTAGTCATAGTCCACCACGGCAGAGGCAAACAGCACGAATTCAAAATCCAGTTGCTGCACTTCCGGTATGGCATCCTCTCCCTGGGTGGCCTGTTGTTCTTTCAGCCTCCTTGCGGTTTCCAGGTATTGCGCGCGGAAGGAGCGCATATCATCCGTAGGCATCAGGCTTTCTATCTGTGCCTCGTGTTCTGTTGTCAGGTCGGTATATTGGTCCAGTTGCGTTTTCAGCCGCTGCACTTCCTTGAATTTATCTATAAAGTCCACCCTGGCTATATCGCCTTTCAGGTTGGCCACCTCTTCCGGCCTGCAGTCCAGCCCTTGTGAGCGCATAAAGGTGTCCAGCTTAGCCACTGCGGCTTTGAATTGCTCTATCACTACCGGTGCCGGCTCTACCAGCCATATCTGCCGGGATCTGCCCGTGTCCTCCCCGGAGAAGAGTTGTATGGCCTCATCCACCGCCGCCTGTTGTTGGCGAAAGTCGAGTATGTTACCATAGGGCTTGGTAGCGTTTAGTATGCGGTTGGTGCGGCTGAAGGCCTGTATCAGCCCATGATATTTCAGCTTCTTATCGACATACAGTGTGTTCAGGTATTTGGCGTCGAAGCCCGTCAGCAGCATATCCACTACTATCACCACATCTATCTTGTTGCGGTGCGGGTAGTCTTTGTTGCTATACTTCTGGTCTTTGATGCGCTTCTGCACATCCTGGTAGTATAGATCGAATTCGTTAATGCTGTGATTGGAGCCGTACTGTTCGTTGTAGTCGGCCATTATTTGTTTCAACGCCAGCTTCTTGCGCTCTGGATCCACTTCGTTATCCGCTTTTTCCGTTGGCAGGTCTTCCTGTAGTTGTTTCACATCTGCATTGCCCTGTGCCGGTGGCGAGAATACGCAGGCTATGTTCAGCGGCACAAAGTTCTCGTCCTCAGCCTTGCGTTTAGCCTGTATCTCTTTAAAGAGCTGATAGTATTCTATAGCACTATCTATAGAAGATGTCGCCAGTATAGCGTTGAAACGTCTTTGGTCAGTAGCGCCGTTATGTTTTTCCAGTATAGCTTCTATTACCGCCTGCTGCGCCAGTGCTTCACCGGGCTTGGGCGGGTTGTCGCCCTCGGGCTTGTAGTAGTCTATATGGAAGCGCAGTACGTTCTTGTCTTCTATCGCATGGGTGATGGTATATTTATGCAGGTCTTTTTCAAAGATGTCCTTCGTGGTCTGGTAGGAGCCTTCATCTCCGTCTATCTTCGTGTAGCTGGCATTCTCATCAAATATCGGCGTACCCGTAAACCCGAAAAGTTGCGCCTCGGGGAAGAACGCCTTGATGGCTTTATGGTTCTCGCCAAATTGCGAGCGGTGGCATTCGTCGAAGATGAACACCATGCGCTTTTTGCTCAGCGGCTTCAGGCGTTCCTGGTATTTTTTCTCGTTGTTGGGGTCCAGCGCTATGCCCAGTTTCTGTATGGTGGTCACTATCACCTTGTCGGCATAGTCATCGCTCAGCATTCTGCGCACCAGCGTTTCCGTATTGGTGTTCTCTTCCACACATCCTTCCTGGAACTTGTTGAACTCTTCCCTCGTCTGCCGGTCCAGGTCTTTACGGTCCACCACAAAGAGGCACTTGTGAATGTGGTCGTTGCTTTTCAGCAGTGTGGAGGCTTTAAATGAGGTAAGCGTTTTCCCGCTACCCGTCGTGTGCCACACAAAGCCGTTGCCGCGGTCCTGGTCTATGCAGTCTACTATTGCTTCCACGGCATATATCTGGTAGGGGCGCATCACCAGCATCTTCTGCTCGCTTTCCACCAGCACCATGTATTTGCTGATCATTTCGCCCAGCCGGCACTTGCCCAGGAAGTTATCGGCAAAGTCGTATAGATGGGATATCTTTTTATTGTCCTTCCCGGCCAACTGGTACACGGGCAGGAACTGCTCATCGGCATCGAACTGGAAATGCTGGTTGCGGTTATTGGCGAAGTAGTAGGTCTCTGTCCGGTTACTTACGATGAACAATTGCAGGAAGCACAGCAGTGAACTGTTGTAACAGTTGCCTGCATCATTCTTGTAGTCCAGTATCTGCTGCATGGCGCGGCGCGGACTTATTTGCAGGGTTTTCAGTTCTATCTGCACTACCGGCATACCGTTTATCAGCAGCAGCACATCGTAGCGGTGATTGCTGTTGTCGGTATTCATCCTTAGCTGGTTGATCACCTCAAAATCGTTCTTACACCAGTCTTTTATGTTTACCAGCATGTATTGTAGTGGTGTGCCATCCTCGCGCATGAACGTGTTGCGTTCACGGAGTGCTTTCGATGCGGTGAATACATCACTCGTAATTATCTCATCGCGCAGTCGGGCAAATTCTGCGTCGGTCAGGTTCACACGGTTGAGCGCTTCAAATTTGCGTCGGAAATTATCCTCCAGGCTCTTCTTATCGCGGATATCAGAGCGGTAGGTATATTTCATTTCCTGCAGCTTACCGATAAAGCCGTATTCTATTTGTGATTCGTTGAGCATAGGGAGTTTTCCGGCCCTCAAAATACACAGATTTCGCTGTTTTGTGCATTGAAAATTAAGCTCATATCAGCGTGAGATTATTCCGCTGCGCTCCATGAGAGAGTTGCCGCCGAGGGCAGGCCCGTCCGAACGCCAGCCTGAAAGATAATTCCGGCAGGGATAAGTTCATCCGGGCGGGCAAAGCCCCTTTTTATAAGAATCGACGATGGTTTTATGGCATTTTGGCTTATTTGATGGCCTAAGTTGGCACGAAATATATCGTATTTGGTAAGCCAACTATCTTATGAAGCTGAAGGCAATCATAGAACAAGTATCGGGAGTAGCGTTTATTTTGGCTGCCCTTTGCCTTCCTCTCAACTCCTTTGGGCAGAACAGCATTGACGGTCCTTACGTGCTGAAAGAAAAGGGCACAACATTTTCTTACCGAGTAGGAGCTGACAGTACGCTGATGAAAACGAAGTTCGACCCGTCAAGGCCGCTGAAGGTAGAGGTACCCAACGCAGACCGGGATCAGTTCCAGGTAAAGCTAAAAGGGGACATAAAAAATGAGAAAGATGAATACCCTATGCCGGGTAAGCTGCTGGTGATCTCGGACATAGAAGGCAATTTTAATGGATTCTACAGCTTCCTGGTGAATAACGGAGTGATGGACAAAAATTACAACTGGACCTATAAGGACGGCCACGTAGTATTGGTTGGCGACTTTGTGGACCGTGGCGAATATGTGACCCAGGTGCTGTGGCTCATTTATATGCTGGAAGAAAAAGCAAAGCAGCACGGTGGGAAGGTGCACTACATACTGGGCAATCACGAGATCAAGAACCTGCAGGGTGATGTGCGGTATGTGCTCCAGAGCTATGTGAAAACGGCGCAGGAGATAAGCGGCCTGAAGGAATGCGATAAGGCCTACAGGTACTTATTTTCTACCAACTCAGAGCTGGGCAGATGGCTCCGCAGCAAAAATATTATAGAGAGGATAGGGCCGTACGTTTTTGTGCATGGAGGGATCAGTCACAAACTATTACGTTACAAGCCAACGATCGGATCGCTTAATGAAGCAGTGAGAGCACATATAGATGCAGTACCCGACAGCGGCAGCTTTGCCGCGTTTGTGATGAGCAAGGAGGGGCCATTCTGGTATAGGGGAATGGCCAGGGTGGACAAGAGATATTGGAAGATGTCGGCGAAGCATTTCAATGAAGTGGTCGCATATTTCAAGGCAGAAAGGATAGTGATAGGGCACACGCTGGGGCAAGATATACGGACAGGCTATAAGAAGAGGCTTATTAAAATAGATATAAAGCACGGGCAGGAAAAAAATACCGGTAAAACAAAGGGGCTGATAGTAGAGAAGGGGGTGGAATACAAGGTGGACGATATGGGGAAGAGGATGCCGTTGTAGGAATAATCAGTACCAAGCTTAGCAATAGCTCCTTTTTTGCAATATATCCGGTGGATATATGAGAACTATATTTTTTTGAAAAAGAATTTGGAGAAATGTGCCTGCTCCTTATCTTTGCAGTCCTTTCAAGGAAGCATAGCTCAGCTGGTTCAGAGCATCTGCCTTACAAGCAGAGGGTCCGC
>CAMPKR010000112.1 GCA_946887345.1 uncultured Bacteroidota bacterium
CCTGCGTACTGCAATGATGAAGCTTTCACCCGTAGTTAGCGATGGGGTCTCTACAGAGAATCTCACGATGCTACGTACCCGCCTTGCTATAGATTGGGAAGCGGTATATTCAAAAAAATATCCTTTCAGCTTATTTGCCTTCCACGATAAAATGCTGCGCATGGGCTATTTTGAAGCCTACAATGCCTGGCTCTTCGGCAAGGTGGAAAATGCGCAGCAGCATGAAGCCTGGCTGAAATTTCATGAGAACGTAATGCCCGCTTTCGAAGCCTGGCTACTGCAGAATAAGTATAAGCCTGCTACCGGAGAGTTCTACAACGATAAAGAGCTGAGCGGCCTCTTTAAGCAGAAAAAGGATAGCAAACGTTAAAAATAATTCGCAACCGGGCTTTAAGCTCCTAAATACACTACTTTTGCGCCACATTACTTGTTTTTGTTACATCATGTTTAATAAGAGATTCGCATCATATACCCGTCCGGTTTTGTTCCTGCTTTTTTTACTTGCTGCCTCACAGGCTTCAGCCCAGCAGGTGGCCGATAAAATATTAGCAGTAGTGGGGAAGGGCCGCATTGTTCTCAATTCAGAACTGGAAAAACAGGTGGAGCAAATAAAGATGCAGAACCCTGAATTCAACGATACCATGAAATGCCAGATCCTCGATCAGATGTTGCTTTCCAAGCTCATGATAGAACAGGCTGAACGAGACAGCATATTCGTATCTGATGAAGACGTGGAAGGACAGCTAGATAATAACATCCGCTACTTCATGCGTGCCTACGGTTCGCAAGAGAAGATGGAAAAAGAACTGGGCAAAACCATCTACCAGATAAAGGAAGAATACAGGGAAACATACCGCGAGCAATTGCTGGCGCAAAAGGTACAGGGCCAGCTCATACAGAATGTAAAGATCACCCCGGGTGAAGTAAAAGAGTTTTTTGAAGCAATTCCTGTTGATAGCCTGCCTTTTATACCGGCAACAATAGAATTGGGACAAATAGTCATCGACCCGCCGGTGAACCCGGAGCTGGATGCCAGTGCGAAAGCGGATGCCGAAAGTATCCGTAAGAGAATAGTGGAAGGCGGTGAAAGTTTTGAAACACTTGCTACTATCAACAGTGATGATCCCGGCAGCCGCGATAACGGCGGTGACCTGGGTGTAGTGAATCGCGGTGACCTGGTACCAGCATTTTCTTCAGCAGCATTTAAGCTAAAGGACGGCGAAGTATCACAGGTTGTAAAAACGCAATACGGTTATCACGTTATACAGATGATCAAGCGCCAGGGCGACCAGGCGCAGATACGCCACATATTGATCCATCCTGCTACCACCAGTATAGATGTAAAGAAAGCTTTGGATAAGCTCGATAGCGTCCGCTCAGAACTGATCACAGGTAAACTTACTTTCGCCACCGCTGTGGGCAAGTATACTACAGACGAAGACTCCAAGCGCACAGGTGGTATGATCGCTGATCCGCAAACGGGCAATACCCAGATAGAGCTCGATAAGCTGGACCCTGCCATGATCATGATGCTGGACAGCTTAAAGGAAGGTGGTTTCTCGCAGCCGCAGGTTTACAACAACGATAAGGGCGAGCGCTCTTGCCGCATCGTGTATGTTAAGTCGAGAGTAGCACCACACAAGGTAAACCTGAGAGACGACTATAGTAAGATACAGGAACTGGCCCTCACACAAAAGAAAGTGCAGCGAATAGAAAAATGGCTGGAGGAAAAACTGCCTACGTACTACATCAAGCTTGATCCGCAGTTTCAGTCTTGTGGCCCTTTAAAGAAGTGGTACAATGCCTCCACGGCATCTAATAAGTAGAAACTCAATTAGTTAATATATCGATGCCCTTTCGCAAGAAAGGGCATTTCTTTTTTTGGATGTTAAACCCGTTACTCCTCCCCATCCTCACTCTCCACAGCAGTCTCCCTCATCGCCCGCTTCTGCGCAGGCGTAGGCTCAGCCACCCATGAGTTATCATAAGCCCTGTATATTGCCGACTGTGCAATAGTCTCTGCTGGGGTCTTGCCATCCATATAGTCGGCCAGCAGCTTGAAGGCATTTTTATTTTCTTTCTTCAGTATCAGCAGGGTAGCATTGGCACCTGCTTTCACAGCAATGGGTACACCACCGCCCAGTTCAGCCCAGTGGCCACCCAATAGTAAGTTCTTCACCGGTGTCTGGTAGTGAGCTATTTTATTCTGCATGTTGGCGCGTCCCGGCTTTGCACCCATCATGGTACCGTTTTTGTTGCCGGTATATCTCCAGTGTGTGACAGGCGTTGCCACGTCGTAAAAAAGTATGTGCTTGCGCAGGTTAGGCGCCAGTTCTTTTTCTACTCTTTTTATCAGCGTTTCAGCTATAGAGTGTTTCAGTCCGCGGTATTCTTCACCCCTCATGTAGTTGCCGTGCTCATCCAGGCTTGTTTCCCAGTTGTTGTTCAGATGCATATAGGCAGGCATAAAGAGCACCAGCGTTCCCTGTCCCCCAGGTGCCAGGGACTTATCCCTAAACGATGGTGCGAGTATCGAGATCTCGCTTTTTTCGGGGTCACCGCCACACTGCTCTTCCCTGGGTACCACTTCACTGGACAGATGCACCAGTTCTTCATTAAAGCCCAGCTGCTCCGTGGGGCAATCCAGCGCAATAGATACCGTCACCGATGAACTGTACAGGTCTGCTTTGCGCAGTTTGTTTTTCAGTTTTTCAGGTATCGCAGTTTCGGGCAAGAGCTTTTCATAAAGCAGTTCGATATCGCAGGCGGCTATTACGTAGCGGCTTCGCACTTCATAGTGTTGTCCTCTATGCTCCAGGGCCACTCCCTTGCAGGTATCTCCTTCCAGCAGTATTTCTTTTACACTGCATTTAAAGAATACATCGTTCCTGTAGTACTCTATTATGTACTTTAACCACTCGGGTATCACCTGCCCTCCGCCTTTAGGCGGCGACTGGTAGTCACCGTAGTAAGCCCAGCCTATCGGAACAAGGCACGACAGCAATTCTGTATCTGCGGAGAAGATCTTGTGCAGCTCGGGATCTTTAAAATATTTATTCAGTCCTTTCTTTATACCCTTATCGCCTTCATATCCAATAAAGGGTATAAAAGGCATGGCAAACTTCAGCAGGTTCATTTTGTTGGCCATTTTCTCGAAGAAACTCATCGTTTCTTCCGACCTGAAGATGTGCCCGAAGTTCGCAAATGAGTGGCCAAGTCTTTTGGCTGCTTTAAAGAAGCGCTCCAGCCCTTCCTTTTCATGCGGGAACTCCTTTATCAGCTGAGCTTTCAGTTGCTCGGGGTTGTTGGTCAGTAGGTAATCGTGCGTTTCGCCTTTATACCTTCTTATTCTCTTTTGCGGAACAACTTTAGGATGATCGCTGCCCAGTATGCGGAATATCTTTTCGGCCATTCCGCCCGGTGCGCATTGGTTCAGCCAGTGTATCGCTGTATCAAACCGGAAATCTTTTCTGCGGAATCCTGCCAGGTATCCTCCTTCATGAGGTTCCTTCTCCAATACGCAAACGGAATATCCAAAGCGGCTTAGTAAGGCACCCGCTGTAAGGCCACCTACTCCCGCTCCGATGATCACTACATCATATTCCGGTTTTAATTCGATCTTCCGCATAAAGGGGTAAAAATGAAATAAACCATATAGAGCCTATATGGTTTATAAAAAACTTGCCCGCAAGATAATCTATTATCAGCTATTTGCCAGTTCAGACTTGCGCAGGAGGTACTTACCCAGCACGTCAAATTCTATGTTCACAACGCTGTCTTTTTCTATGTAGCTGAAATTCGTGTGATTATAAGTGTATGGTATAACAGTAACAGTAAACTCATTTTTACCCACGTTGAATGCAGTAAGGCTTACTCCATTAATGCATATCGATCCTTTTTCGATGATCAGTGCGGCAAACTCTTCCGGAAAGCTGAATTCAAACAGCCAGCTTCCTTCCAGTTTTTGTTTCTCTGTGCAAACTGCTGTGCAGTCCACATGCCCTTGCACAAAGTGCCCGTCCAGCCTGTCGCCTACCTTCATAGCTCTTTCTATGTTCACTACCTCTTCTTCCTGCCATTTTCCGAGGTTTGTTTTTGCCAGCGTCTCAGCCACTGCCGTTACACGATAGCATTTGCCGCTTATCTGCACTACGGTAAGGCACACGCCGTTGTGTGCTACCGACTGGTCCACTTTTAGTTCGTGGGCAATATCACTCTCTATCCAGAAATCTATATTGCTACCTTCCGGTACGATCTCATTTACCGTACCCTCACATTCTATAATGCCTGTAAACATATTTTATTGAATGGGTGTTGCTGTACCCCTGTGATATTTAATGCCCGCAGTATCACCTACCTGTGTAAAGCTGAGGCGCACTCGTTCCGTTGCATCCACCGCGAAGGTTCCGCTGATGGTGTCTTTTATATTGCATAGCGGCTGACCGTTGGTAATAGTGCTGTCTATAGTAGCCTTATAATATCTGCCCGCTGTCAGCTTTATCGAATCAAATGGCCCGCAGTACCCTACCATAGCCATCCTTGTTTTGCTCAGGGCATAAATATCTACGGTATCTGTTACTACGTAGAACGATGCAAAGTCGGAGGTATAGATACTGTCCAGCAGGGCATATTTACCTACGAACACGTCTGTTGGGTAAATACAGGTGGTATTATCTGCGGTGCCGGGGAATTCGTAGTTGTAATTGATGGCAGCAGGGTCATTGCAATAGAGGCTGTCCTGCCCTGCATAAGACTGCGCAAGCGGGTCTTTAAAGTCTTTATTACAGGCACTAAGCCCGATTAAAAATGCAAATAAAAAAAATACGTTCTTCATGCAAACCTTGGTCCTAACCTTATTCTAACGTAATAATACATTCAAAATTATGGAGTTTTAAGAGTATAGCCTAAAAGTTTGTGGAAATTAGGATTTTCCCTACCTTTGCCATCCCAAATTACTAAAGGGGGTATACAAATATGCTGATCATCGATTCTAAAGATTGCGAAAACATTGACAAAGCGCTTAAGAAGTACAAAAAGAAGTACGAAAAGTCACGCACACTGAACCAATTGCGTGAGCGCCAGGCTTTCATTAAGCCTTCAGTCAGGCGCCGTAAGGAAGTCCTGAAAGCGATCTACCGCGATCAAATGGCTGCAGGTCTGCACGATAAATAGTCTTCCCGGCTTTTAACAAAAGCCTTGGAAATATAATTGCACCCGGTACTGTAAATGCGTATATTTACAGTACCGGGTTTGTATTTATGATAGAAGAAAGGATCACCGACTTTTTACAATACTTACGCTTTGAGAAGAGATACTCGCCGAACACGGTCTTAGCTTACCAGAACGACCTGATCCAGTTCAAAGATTTTATCGCCACTGAGTTCTCCCTCGACGATCCGCAGCATATTACCCATTTTCATATTCGAAGTTGGCTTGTAACTTTCAAGGATAATAAAAAGACTGCCAAAACCATCAACCGCAAGTCCTCGGGGCTCAGTTCCTTTTTTAAATATATGATGCGCCAGGGCCTCCTGGAAAAGAACCCTGTCCGCCAGTTGCACGCTATCCGCCTGCCCGAACGCCTCCCTTCCTACCTGAAGGAGAGCGAAACCGAGCATTTGCTGGAAGAACAGAATTACGGCGAGGGTTTCCGCGGCACTACCGATCGCCTAATTGTAGAATTGCTTTACCAGACAGGTATGCGCCGTGCAGAACTGCTCCAGCTCAAGGAAAATGACGTGGAATGGTCCCTGAAGCAGCTTCGTATACTCGGTAAAGGCAACAAAGAACGCCTGGTCCCAATCGGCCCTGCACTCCTGGATGACCTGAAGAATTATATTTCGCTGAAAAAAGACATTGAAAACGCTGATCCAAATCATTTGCTGATCCTGGAAAATGGGAGACCTTTATATGCAGCTTATGTTTACCGGGTAGTAAGGCAGAGGCTGAGCGCAACAGGATCTACTTTAACCAAGAAAAGCCCCCATGTTTTACGGCACACTTTTGCTACTCAATTATTGAATTTGGGGGCTAATATACAGGCCATCAAAGACCTGCTTGGTCATAGCAGCCTTGCTGCCACACAAGTTTATACGCATAATAACATCGATAAATTAAAAGAAATCCACAAATTAAATCACCCGAAAGGGTAATATATATTGTTAAACTTAAAATTGTCTATTTATGAACGTGCAAATTCAAACTGTGCACTTTGATGCCGACAGTAAATTGCTAGAGCTCGTAAACTCTAAGGTAGAAAAACTGAAAACCTTCCATGATCGCATTATAGCGGTTGAGATCTACCTCAAGCTCGATAATTTGTCGCATCAGGTTAAGGATAAAATAGCTGAAATTAAGGTGCATGTTCCAAGGCATTCTTTCTTTGTAAAGCATGCCAGCAAAACCTTTGAAGAATCCTTTGGCTTTGCTTTCGATGCCATGGTTAACCAGGTAAAACGCCAGAAAGAGAAAATGTCGGCTGTAGCCTAGAGTTAAACCAACTGATTTAGATACTATCCGGTCTTATTTATAAGGCCGGATTTTTATTATAACCTATTGCAACACACGTCCGAAATAGCTATTTTGCAATATATTTTCGTAATTTCAGACCATGTCATACTTCTGGAAAAAGGCCTTATTGGCTATAAGTGTTAGCGCTGCCTTATTTACAGCATCTTGTCAAAAGAAAAGCAGCGGCGATGAACCCCTGCCCGAAACTTTCGATCCTTCTGTATTTATCAGCAGCGATAACCAGTTTGTGTACGCATTTGACCCCAAAACAGGAATAAAACACTGGGAACTCTTCCTTGATGTAGAAGTAAAGGCATCTCCGGTTCTGCTCGATACGTTTGTTTATATCGGTGGTATTGATGGCACCCTGTTCAAGATCAACGCTAAGCGTGGCTACCTGGAAAAAACCATCCATTTCCCCAACGCAGCAATTATTGGTACTCCTATCGTTTTTGATAAGCTCCTCTACGTGCCTACCACCAACGATACAATGTATTGCCTGGAAAACGATGCTATTAAATGGACATATACAGCCGGTGGCGACTTGATTTCTTCTCCCACCATTTATAAGGATTCAACTGGTACCAACAACCTGATATTCGGCTCTCTTGATGGCAAGATCTACAGCATCCGCGCACTAGATGCATGGTTTAACTGGACTTACGATGCAGGTGCAGGAAACGAATTCCATTCAGCTCCGGTAGCCAGCGGGAAGTTCATCTTCGCGGGCAACAAAGGTGACAAAAAGATGCACGCCATCTATGGCAACAGCGGCACCCTTAAATGGACATTTACTACGGGCGAACCGATCTATAGCTCGCCCCTCGTTTACGGTGGCAGCGTCCTTTTCGGCAGTGACGACAGCAAATTCTACTGTGTAGATACCGCAACCGGCCTGCATCGCTGGGCTCAGCCATACCTTACGGGAGATCGCATCCGTTCTTCACCCACTGCTATGGATAATATCGTCTATGTGGGCAGCTACGACTACAATATTTACGCAATTAATATCCTCAACGGTCAGAAAAGATGGGCTTACAAAACTTATGGCCTGGTAAAATCTTCTCCTGTACTGTATGACGGTGTACTGTACTGCGGCAGCCACGATAAGTTCCTTTACGCGCTGGACCTGGTAACAGGGAGGCCAAAATGGGTGCAGAACATCGGCGGCGTTATGGAATGTTCGCCTATGGTTGACGACCTGACCGGCAAGAGCTACCATTCCTCTGTCAGCGGAATGCAATAA
>CAMPKR010000113.1 GCA_946887345.1 uncultured Bacteroidota bacterium
GAAAGCAAGGAAGCAGGACATGGCAGACGCCCAAAATCAATATACCGAAGACAGTATCCGGTCTCTGGACTGGAGAGAGCACATCCGTCTTCGCCCGGGTATGTATATAGGCAAGCTGGGCGATGGCAGCAGCATGGATGATGGTATCTACATTCTGCTGAAGGAAGTAATAGATAATTGTATAGATGAGTACACCATGGGCTTCGGCAAGAAGGTGGACCTGAGCATACATGATGGTTCGGTAACTATACGCGACTACGGCCGTGGTATACCCCTGGGTAAAGTTGTCGACGTAGTGAGCAAAATAAACACCGGCGCTAAATACGACAGCAAGGCTTTCCAGAAATCGGTGGGATTGAACGGGGTGGGTACCAAGGCGGTAAATGCACTGAGCAGTTACTTTAAAGTAGAAGCCTATCGTGAAGGACGTGCCAAGGCAGCAGAATTCAGCAAGGGAGAATTGACCAAAGAACATAAGGAAGCGGCAAGCAGTGAACCTAACGGTACGATGGTCACTTTCGTACCCGATGATACAGTGTTCCGCAAATACCACTATATACATGAATATGTAGAGAACCAGCTCTGGAACTATTGCTTCCTGAACGCGGGACTACAGATCATTTTCAATAAAAAGACGTTTGTATCGAAGAACGGCCTTCTTGATCTGCTCCAACGCAAGACCAATCCCGATAACCTGCGCTACCCTATCGTTCACCTGAAAGGGGAAGATATAGAGGTAGCCATCACCCACACCGGCGACTATGGTGAAGACATCTATTCGTTCGTGAACGGGCAGCATACTACCCAGGGCGGCACCCACCAGGCTGCTTTCCGTGAGGCCTTCGTAAAGGTGATACGCGATTTCTTCAAAAAAGACTATGATGCTGCGGACGTTCGCCAGAGCATCACCGCAGCTATATCGGTACGGGTACAGGAACCCGTGTTCGAGTCGCAGACAAAAACCAAGCTGGGATCGCAGGTAGTATATGAGGGTGGGCCGTCTATGAAATCATTCGTGCAGGAATTCCTATCGAGAGAACTGGATAACTACCTGCACAAAAACCCTGCAACTGCCGATGCGCTGAAAAAACGCATAGAACAGAGCGAAAGGGAACGTAAGGAACTATCAGGCATCCGCAAGCTGGCCAATGAAAGGGCCAAAAAGGCGAACCTGCACAATAAAAAACTCCGCGACTGCCGCATTCACCTCAATGCTGAACCGCCTAACAAGGGAAAAGAGGAGTTTATACAGAAGCAACTTGAGTCCACCATCTTCATTACCGAGGGTGACTCAGCAAGTGGTTCTATCACCAAGAGCCGGAACGTGGAAAGCCAGGCAGTGTTCAGCCTGCGTGGTAAGCCGCTCAACTGCTACGGGCTTAGCAAAAAGGTGGTGTATGAGAATGAAGAGTTCAACCTGCTACAGCATGCCTTGAACATAGAAGAAGGATTGGACGGCCTGCGCTACAACAATATAGTGATCGCTACCGATGCCGACGTGGATGGTATGCACATACGCCTGCTGCTGATGACCTTCTTCCTGCAGTTCTTCCCCGACCTGGTGAAGAAAGAACACGTGCATATACTACAAACGCCTCTGTTCCGTGTACGTAACAAGCAAAAGACAATCTACTGCTATACCGATGAAGAACGCAGAAATGCGATAGCCGAATTGGGCACCAAACCTGAGATAACACGATTCAAAGGATTGGGTGAGATCAGCCCGGAAGAATTCGCGCAGTTTATAGGCGAAGACATGAGAAAAGACCCTGTACTGCTGAGCCAGGATGCACAGATACAGAAGCTATTGGAATACTACATGGGTAAGAACACTCCACAGCGCCAGGTATTCATCATAGACAACCTGAAGGTGGAAAAAGATCTGGAAGAAGTATTGACATCATAAGAGGTTAACCAGTGTCAGGCTGAATTCTAAAAGATCTTCCTCCTGCCGTGTCCCGACGCATGTCGGGGGCCGAGAGGAGACAGACTTTGCAGCTTGTCTGCAACGTCAGAGGAGGGTCGACAGCGAACGGGCTATTTAAGCTTCGTTACAAAAGCCAACCTGCCAGCCTGAGTTCTTTGAAAATGACAGCTGCAATCACCTACCCTAAAAAAATATTGTCAGGCTGAGCGGAGTCGAAGCCTTGCTGAGAAGTTATTCTCAGCTGAGCAGGGCATCTAATTATGCTGCCGGCTTGCCCAAACACACTTGCTAAAGCCCCACTCCGCTGTTCGGCAAATCTTTTTTATTCAATTTCGCATTCCGCGACAGTGCCTCTGCTGATGAAATCCTGTTCCGTATCACTGCAACCACGCTCTGCATTTTTTTTTATGTTGACCCCGGAAACTTCAATAATCCCGCTTTCCTGCTTCTGGGTGGCCGGTGGAAACACGCACATGCATTTGTAGGTTCTCGTACAAGAGGAAAATACGCCTAAAAAAAGTACCAGCGCCACGGGATATAAGTTCTTCATTAGTATGTTTTGGCCAAAGATAACAACCGGGAAACACTCGTTGTAAACAAGATATTAACAAGTAGAGGGCATTAACATTTATCAAGGCATCGGCACGGGGTTATCCGCTATTTTTTAACTTATTTTACGGTGTCATACAGAGGCCCATGAAATTCCTTCGCTATATAGCAATAATTATATCATTGCCTTATGCACTTTTTGCCCAGCAGAGCGGCTCGGTATTGCCGGCACTGGTAGGCGAACTGGCAACTTACGTACCCACATCAACGCCGGTCAACGGGCAGAAATATGTTTTCCCCGGGGACATCTATAGCTATTATACAGATGCCGCGAAAAATGAGATAATAGTGGTGGTGAAGAAAGAGAAAGAAATAAACATAGGTTCAGTAGCGGAGATTTATGTTTTTGACATGAGCAAAGCCCTGGTGAAGTGGAGCACATCGCTGAACAGCATGAATGTATATGTAACAAACAGGTATATCCTGAGCTCTGAAGGGAATAACACACGTTGTTACGACCGCGCCAGCGGCAAGCAGCTCTGGAAGAAGACCGATGCCAACATTACTTACATAGACGAACAAAAAGGCCTGGTACTGACCGACTATATCCGAGCGCTGGATCTGCAAAGTGGAAAGGTACGCTGGCAGAAGTATATGCCGGCCCGCTATAAATGGGAAGATATAAAAGTGGTGGACGACTCCTCAGTAATAGTGGCCAGCGGTGGACTGTACAGGATCAACCTATATACCGGAAAAGGCTGGAATACTAATGAAATAACAGGAAAGGATGAATTTGAAATACCCTCAGCTATAGGTATCGTTCCCGGCAGTACTACGTTCCCTGTGCAGCACGTTAAAGAAATAAACAGCCAGGTGCCACCCGATCGCGGCACCACATCGAACATCGTGACAGATGAACACGAAGTCTACATAGCTACCAATAAACGTTTGCTTTCAGTCAGCAAGGCCGACGGCACACTAAGGTGGATTACTGACCTGCCCTGGAGCACCGGGATATCATCGCTATATACCGACGGCGACCAACTCCACCTGGTGGCACATGGCAAGATTGCTGACCGTTCAGGAACAGAAAAAAAGTATGGCAAGGCCTATATAGCCACCTATTCGCGGAAGGATGGAAATAAACTCGCAGTGGAAGACCTCGGAGCTGACGGCGCAGTAAACCAGGTCATGGCAAAACCCGGAGGAGATAAATTCCTGTTGCTTTTTGACAAGGCTATTTACGCATGGAAGGAAAGCAAAAAAGGACGCTTCAGCCTGGGAGATGACACTACTACTTATCGTGGATTGGCTGATGAAGACCTTTTTTGCCAGTCCTTGCGCGATAACTACAAAGATGGTTTGTACCTCGTTTCATCACGGAACAAGCTTTCTTATTTCGACTGGTCGCCGACACTAACGCATTTTTCTGCAGCGGACGCGATGGTTTGTAAAACCTATGGCAACTATACCGTTCAATACAATGGAGCCAACTCTGTAGTAAGGGCGAACGAAGAAATAATAAAGACGCCGAAAACCAACATGGGCTTTGTGCATAACGACAAGCTATACATCCTGGCCGGTCAAAGCCTTTCTGTAATACCCATTGCCGTACCTAAATGATAATGATGAGGCGTAGTATCTATTGTACTTTACTGGTTTTAGTGTTTACCTGTTCATTGAAAGCGCAGGAAATAGTAAATCCTTCCTTCAGCATTTTGGATTCATCTGCGGGAATTGTTGCAAAAGGCTGGACAAAAACCACCAACCGCATATTTTACGATACTATCAATGCACATACTGCGCCGGGCTGCATCTACATTTACAACAACGATTATTTTGAAAGTGTCTGCAAACAGGTTATCCCGTTCAGGCCGGGTAAATACAAGAAGTTTAAACTGAAGCTGTTTATACGGACCGAAAGCCGCAAGGGCTATGCAGGGGCTTATGTAAAAGGAATGGATAATGCCGGGCACATGATTTACAAAAATGCCATGCCCGACGGAAAAATAACGGGTAAAAAACGCTGGCAGCTTTACGAGGTAGAATTCTATGTAACGGCAGACGTGACCCAACTGGAACTAGGCTTTTACTTTTACGACAAAGGCAAGGCCTGGTTTGATGATATAAGCATCGAGGCCCTGCCGGATAGCCCGCAGAAGCCTGCATCAAAGGTGGCGAAGAAGTACCTCGGGGAGGTTTGCAAAATAATAGATAAGCAGGGATGGTATCGGGATTCAGTGGACCTGGACCAGGCCTATAAAAATGCACTGGAGCTGATACCCGACGCTAAAACTACGAGTGACTGCTACGAGGGCGTAGCCTACATTATGGACAGGCTGGGTGATAAACAGGGCAAGTTCTACGACCCTGCAACAGCAAAAAACTGGCTGAAAGAAGAGAAAATAAATGATGAACGGCCACTCTACCCTGCCGTGAGGATGCAGGATAGCTACTACGTGCATATTAATCTACCCGGCGTAACAGCTATGAGCAAAACTGTGCTCACCAAATATGCAGATACCCTGCATCAGCAACTGGCAGCGCTGGACCAAAAAAGTATTAAAGGCTGGATTCTTGACCTGCGCGAAAATGTCGGCGGAAACGCCACGGCTATGCTCGCAGCGGTAGGGCCGCTATTAGAGATAGAAGTTTGCGGAAAGTATATAAGAAGAAAAGAAACAGTTGACTGGAAGTACAAAGATGGAAAAGCGAAAATAGACACTACTGTTATAAAGGTGAACATGCCTTATGTAGCTCCGAAACCGGAATTACCGCTAACCATACTCACCAGTGACGGAACCTACGGAGCAGGTGAGCTGGTATTTGTGGCTTTGAAGAACAGGGAAAAGACTAAGTCATTCGGAGAGAGAACAGCAGGTGCTACTTACAATGAAAAAAGGATCACGCTCTCCGACGGGGCGATGCTGTTCTTCACAGCAGGCATCATGTCCGACACCAAAGGGCAGCGCTACGATGGAAGGATATCACCGGATTCTCACATCCGCCTGATCTATAAAGAAGACGTTTGCCTTATAAAGGCCCTGAAATGGCTGAAGGAGCAACCTTAACGCGGAGACGATGGCCTGCGATGATCGTTCCCCATTACGCAACTGGCGCAGGTGTTCCGAAGGCCACCTGTGCCCACCGGGGAAACCGGTCTCCTGACCGGCCTGTTCCTGCCTTAGCAGGAAGCCTGCAGCGACAGGGCCGCTTGCGCAAAACAGTCCGATTCCGCGCTCAGGAGCCAACGCCTTCACACCCCATCGCACAATCACCCGAAAAAACTAATAAGCACAGTCAGTTCAAAGCACGAAGCATTTTCTGCATCAGCACCCTGTGGTCCGCCTGGCCGCTGGTATCTGCTTTGTAAATAGTTTTATAGAAATAAACTCCCCGGGAATTATAGCTCCATAAGTCGATATTGCCATTTGTTTCGAATCTCACTTTGGGAATACCGGCTACGCTGTCCTTTACCGATAAAAGAAAACCGCTTTCGCTGTATAGCTTATCTAAGATTTCAACACTATCCTCATCAAACCTGATAAACAGCAGCAGTTCGCCGGTCAGATTGTAGGGCAGGTTGTATAGTAACAGGTTCGGACTGGCTATATATAGATCGCTGCTTTCTTCAACATTGTTGCCATGCCTGATATACATCCGGGGTATGCTGTCCTCCGCCCAGAAGCTATACGCCAGATTAAGCGTATCGGCCTTTCCGTCTATATCAAACCAGATCGGAAATATCGAAACATCGCTCCTTGTCGAGACCGGTCTGAAGTATATCTGTATATGATGATGGCCATAAATGGTATCAACCAGGTGAACGGCCGAACTATCGTTTATAACCCGGCTATCCGCTCTTGTAACTGCCTGCTCGTCTGCACCGCTTTCCCCGCAGCTACAAAGCGCGGAAAAAATGAACCGAATAGATATAGTAATACATGCTCTTTGCCGCATATGGAAAAATACTATTTTTCTGATCTGCCATTAACCGTTTTGTCATTTTGGGCGATTTTCTTCAAATAATTATAGCAAAAAGTTATGCACAAAGCCCTTCAACTCTGATCGCCAACCAGCCGGTTTTCGTAACTTTACCACGCAGTCAGGCCGTATATCTGGCTCAGCATTATAGCAGTTTTTTGACTCGCAGCTGCCAGTCAAAATATACCGCAGCAATCCTTCAATTAAGCGCTGCAAACAATTGGAAATGAATCATTAATAACACAAACAAACGAAAACCAACTTGGCAGTTATACGACAGTCCGCTGCCAAACGATGGCAGCATACATGTCAGCACCTGGCAACTTATATGGCGGCATCTGGCCGGCACATGACAGCAACCGTCAGTTGCTGCAATTATCTGGGAGGCGGAGGTCTGCGATGGTCATTCCGCATTATCCGCCCGGCCAGCTCAGCCACAAGCTCGTCCAGTTTAGGCCGCTGCTCTGGCCTTAGCGTGTTCCTCAGCTTTCGGAAGTGGTCAAAGGTTATTTCCTCTTTCAGGCTGTCGTTGGCCTTCAGCTGGCTAAGCAGGTAATTCTTGAGCGTACTGTCAAGAGCCGCCTGTTTCAGCAGGGCAAACAAGTCGGCATGAAGCTTTGAATCAGCCTTCTGTACATCTATCATTTGGCTGTGATGCTCGTCCTTCAGAGCGCGGAATGATTCCTGCTGTTGTTCATCCAGACCTATTCGCTCAATGATCATCTGGTCAGGCCGCATATGCGCACCATGTGGCGGCCCTTTGCGATCATCATTGTGTAACCATAGGTAACACAGCACCCCGGCATTAAGCAGGAGTAGCATGATGATCACTATCTTATAGAAGTGTTCGTTCTTCATAATCCAAGCGGGTTAGAGGTTCCGAAATCATAATACTCGGCCAGGCTTTGCGCAGAAGCCTCCTGCTCCTGGGCTCGCTCATGCCCGCGGATGGCAAAGAAATTCAGCGAAAGGAGAATAAGCAGGCAAGCCGCAGCCGCCGACAGCGCACTGAGCGAGACGACCTTAACAGGCTGCTTACGGGCCGCCGTCATGATCTGTTTGAATATATCCGTGGCTGAGCGGGCCGGTTCCATACCAGCCGTGCTATCAAGCACCTCTTCTACCCATTTGTTCTTCTCCGGTTCCATTTACGAACTATTTAGACGTTGCTATATGTTTAATCCTTCGTATTGTTATAAAACTCTGACAATATGGCCCGTAGCTTCGATTTTGCCCGCTGAAAAAGGGATTCCACGGCCTTTTCTGAAACGCCCATGATCTGGGCCACTTCTTTCT
>CAMPKR010000114.1 GCA_946887345.1 uncultured Bacteroidota bacterium
ATATATATCGGAGCTCACAACAATAACGGCTCTCCCAACGCATACAAAAACGCCACCTTCTTATTGTTTTTTCAGCATGACGGTATGACGGCTACGGAGATTGCAGACTTCTCCGCTGATGTTGCACAATTAAAATCAGACTTAGGACTATGATAAACTACCTCACACTACTGGCAATGGCCCTGTTATCAGTAACATTTGATAACGGAGAGATGCCCTATTTCAACGTAGGTAAAGATTTTTCCGAGTCTCATAAAAACATGTGCATAGGCCCTAATTGTTTCGGCTATGCAATAGCGGTAAGGGGAGGTGATAGCCTTTGGGTATGTTCAACTAATAGTGCTATAGAGTTTGCCGACACCTTTGCGCTGTACTCTTTTGACACAGTAATGTTATCAGTAAATGATTTTCCACAAGATTCAGTAACCAATTAAAAGAACGATATGAGCAAGATTGTATTAGACGACATCAACAATTCTTCCACAGGGGAGCGGGCGCTAGTGCTTACCACGTTGAAGGGCGCAAAGACAACGCAGCAGATACACACAGAGGTATTGGCTGAGGTAGCCGAAAAATACGAGGGCTGGAATCCAACGATTTACGGGCTTACCAATACTATCGGGGCATGCGAGAGCGCCTTTAGTGTTCTGGTAAGGCATGCCCTGAGCGCCTACCTGTTCACCACGACTTATAGGGAAGGGGCAAACGGAGAAACGATAACAGTAGTAACTATCACACCGCCATAAGCATGAGACTATTTGAGAACCTGTTTTTAATCAACTTTCCCGCTGTGGTCTGCCTGAGCATAAACCTCACTGACTGGGCTGGAGCTATAGCCATACTGGGCGCTGTTGCTAAGGCTCTGGTATTCGGTACGACAATAATTGCTAACTACTATAACATAAAGAAAAACCGTAAAAAATAGATCATGGAATATACACCGATATTATTGGGGGGTATGGGAATACTGGGAGTAGTGCTCCAGTCCCTTGTAAAAATGGACAGCCTCAATAAACAGGCAAATGGAGAGTTCAAGCTTTGGCCTTACCTGAAGATTGAGCGTTTTTCTATACTCATTTCGCTGATTGTGGTGCTATGCTGTACACTGGCCTCACAGGAAATTGAACAGCTAAAACTAGCGGGTAATTGGCTGGGGCTGGGATTTGTGGGCATAGGCTATCTGGCGCAATCTATACTCATCAAAGCAATGGGTAAGGCTCAAAAGAAAATAGACGGGCAATGAAACAATTACTAATGTCAATATTCAACCTGCTATTCTTTCTGGCCTTGTGTGCCGGTATCGCTGTGTGGTCTTCATGCTCCTCCCATTACCCTGCCTATGATCATTACCTGTACAAGCCTGAATCAAATAAAATATACGATACCAAGGCTGGAAGGTTTGATTATGAGTGGTGGCACGGAGAAGATGATGATCGTTTAAACTGTGAAATGTAAAAGCTTATGAAAAAAGTAGACGCATTTGAAATGAACATTTGGCGCTGGATAGCTACGGTTATCGTGCTGGGGATGATATGGGGTCTGACCTCATGCAGCACCGTCAAAAAAGACACGCGAAAGGTGTATAAGGTTCATTACCGCAATCCCCTGGTGCTTGCAAAATACTGCTCTGAAACATACCCATGCAAAGACAGCGTACACTATCAGACAGAGTACATACAAGGGGAGGACTTAGTATTTACCGATACGCTCTATGAGTACACCCATGGAGTAGATACCGTGTACCTCACCAAGTACATTACAAAGACCGTAAAGCAGATAGATACCCTCAGAGATACAAAGTATATCCAGCAGACGGATAAGGCGGCTATAAGGGTCTGCGAGGCGGATAAAAAGACCGCTCAGGACGCATTGGTGATAATGACCGATAGCAGGGACGATTGGCGATTATGCGGAATTATATCCTCCGCGCTGGTCATGTGCTGGATAATATACAAACTTGTGAGGCTTTACTTTAAAAAGAAAATACCGTTATGAAAACAAGGGGGCTAAGAAAATTCGACAAGGAAAGAAAGATAAGGCGCATCCTGCTATATGCCAACGTCTGCAAGCAAGCTGGTAACGCTAAACTAATTGAGCACAAGCAAAACAGAAAACTATTCAACCATGCTTAACAACCCCGACATACTAACAGACGACAGCCCCATAAAGGTGGTAAAGGATATTGATATCGAAAATGAAGGATAATGAACATATCAGATAAAGGATTACAGATACTCAAGCACTTTGAAGGGTGCAAATTAACAGCCTATGCAGATACTGGCGGGGTCTGGACAATTGGCTATGGTAATACTTACTTTCCAGACGGGAGAAAGGTTAAGAAGGGGGACAAAATTTCCCAGGCTGAAGCTGAGGCAATGTTACCAGCCGTTTTAAGCGAGTTTGAAGCCGAGGTAAGCAAACATATGGTAGTACCTACAACTCAACACGAATTTGACGCTATGGTGTGCCTTGCCTATAACATAGGACACCATGCATTTGGCAAAAGCACCCTGCTAAGGCTCCATAAGGTACGAACGCCCCGCAAAGAGGTAGCAAAGCAATTCCATAGGTGGAATAAAGATAATGGCAAGGTATTGAAAGGGCTGATCAGGCGCAGGGCCTCTGAAGCTCACCTGTACGAATATGGCGAGGTAAAATTCTTTTTGTGAGTGTTTTTTCAAGTGTGTTATTGTAGGCCCCGATCTCGGGGCTTTTTTGTATATTTGTAGGGTAGTTGGGCGAAGCCTCTGAATATGCTCAAACGCGCCCGACATTAGATAATCACTTACTAAAGGTAGCCGGTCAAAGTTTCCTTTATCAGCTTTACAAACACTAAGCCCCGCCTAACCGTGGGGCTTTTTTTATTTTTGGAGGAACAACTTAACTATATTGTTCCACGCCTGAGGGTGGGCGGTTAGTATTATATTTTGAAGCTTTCCCATTATTATATCAGCATCGAACTGCCAAAGAGAACCATCTTTTTCATAATAGTAAAACTCTATGTTGTTGTCTGTGCCTTTGTATGGCTCACCATTCTTTATAACGACACCAGCGGGCAGGATGTCATACCTGTCCAATTGGCAATCCATAGCCTTGCCTTGAAACTCCACGCCGTTCAATTTTTCCTTAACTTCTTTTGGAACTGGCAGAAGTGAAGCGCTGTTTAGAAAATAGAAACTGTCGTACATTCCCATACCGCAATTTACTGCATTTCCTCTAAAAGCACCCCTATATCATCCCCCTGCACCAAATCGGTAGTTAAATGTCCCGTCCAGCCTATTGTAGTGTAGTGTATGCAGCCACAATAGTAGTTATCTACCATAACAAAGTAATTCCCCTGCATCCCACAAGGTCGTGTTATCTCTACTATATGCCCGTCTGCTTCAAATGTCATGGGGGAAAGGTAGGGGAGGTTTTAACGGGATAGGGTGGAATGTGGATAAGATTTGCAGAAATTACTAAAAGTTTATTTTGGTGGAAAGAAAGCTATCCACTATCTTTGTATTAAATAGTAAAGGAAATGAGCAAAAGGCTGGAAATATTAAAGGGGTCATTGGAGAAAAAGAACGCGGTATTAGACGCTAAATTTGAAAACCATTTTGCAACAGTAAAGCAAGCCAACGGCCAACCGCTGAACGACAAGCGTAACGGACAGGCGACACTTAACAAGTGGGCAAAACAGGAAGATGGCATAAGGTCGCAGATGGCAAGTGTGGAGAAAACGGAGAGGGCTATCGAGAATGAGGAATGGAAAATAAAGGCGTGCGAGAGCGTAAAAGCCACACTCCCCGCTCAGATACTGGCCCTTATTGAAAGTGGAGATTTGATACAGTGGAGAAAGCACCCGCATATGTTCTTTGTGAATGGAGTGGATAGGGCTCGTATTGTTTGGGATAATAAAAAGAAGGTGATAGCTCACAAGTGTGTAGGGGAGATCACCGATCAGGAGCAATATTCAAAATTTGCCAGGCTATTTAACGAACTTAGAAAATCGCTACTTTAGCAAATGCAAGAAATCTTTAACTATATAAAAGCAGCAAAATTCTTTCCTAAGTATGCGCCAAAAGTCACCAACTGGAAAAACAAATGCAGAGGTAAAAACGGAAAAGGGCAGCCCCTAGACTTCACACCGGCCGACCGCAAAGCAATACTATCAGGATTGAAACAATTATTTAACGATATTAAAAAATCCAACCCAAAATAAACAAGTGATATGAAAAAGACTTGCAACGGGTGTAGGGCTTTAAAAGAAAAGTTTGGCTTTAGCCGGCCAGGAGCTAACCATAAAACTGTAGGTAAATGAGCTACAATAAAAAGATATATTGCCCAGACATGATAATGGATATGCTCTACTCAAAGCCACTCAAAAAACAGGTAGAGATATTGGAATATGCTCTCGGGGCAATGCAGATGGCTAACTGGAAATCTCAGGCCGACTGTATAGCAGAAGGCATGGGGTTCGATTCTGTAGATAGGGATGTTTACAGTAGAAAGAAAATAGAACTAACTCCCACCTAATGAAGAAGCGCAACAGAGCCCACTATGTAGCATAGGGAACCAGGGGGAAAGATGGTGCAAGTTTGTGGGTAACGGATTAGGCGTTCAGCGTGAAACGCAATACAGGCGGGCGATCACAAGCATTTACATTTTAAACTCATCTTAAAATGCGCTATTTATAACAGACTCTTAAAGGTCGCCTTTCTGGGGCCTCATCACTATGTGTTCCACGTCGGCCATGGGGGAGAGAGAGTAGGCCGACCAGAGCATGTCGGCTACGTCACTTGTCTGCATAATACGGGATTCCGCAATCCCGCTCCCTGACCACGACCGGCTGTAAACTGCCCCGGGCGAAATAGCCGTCACCCTTATGCTGCTTTCCCTGAGCTCGTGCCGCAGATTGTCTGAGAAACCTAACAAGGCATATTTGGTGATACTGTATGAGCCGCCTCCCGGGTAGGCCTGGAGGCCGGCAACTGAGCATATATTAAAAATATGTCCCTTGCGTGAGTGGTGGAGGGCCGGAAGTACCCTGCGTGTCAGGTGGTAGGCGCTGTACAGGTTCACGGCCATGAGGCTTTCCAGGTGTCCTTCCGGTTCTGTTTCCAGGGCTCCCGGCAGATAGATACCCGCATTATTCACCAGTATATCAATCTCGGCAAATTCATCCAGCACGGCATTGGCAAATTCTAAAACCTCGGCTTTTTGTTCCAGGTCGGCTTTTACGGCAATTATAGTAGCATTGGGGTATAGCCCCTGCCACTCAGCTTTCAAAGTTTCCAGGTCGGCTGCACTTCTTGCGCATATAGCCACCGAAAAGCCTTCAGCCAGCAGTTTCTCCGCTATCGCTTTACCAATTCCCTGTGTTGCACCTGTAATAACCGCATTTGGCATGGCTTAAAATATTTAGAGCAAAATACGCTCTTTTGGCTTAATTGATTTAAGCACACTTCACTGTTATTTCAAAAAGGGAGTGAGCAAGCTCCCCTATCCTTGATTGCAAACCTAAGGTACTGGCAGGGAGGGATTGCTCCGCTAGTGGAGCCGGGGTGGGAGACAGTGCAACCCAGCCCTCGTTCAAGCGTCCTCGCCTGAACGAAATGTTGCTTATTCAAAATTCAACCACGCCACATAACTCTTCTTCTCCCTCCCGTTCCTTTCCACAATTATTGTAGCATAGCTGTTGGCCGACTTCAGATAATGAGACGAAGCGATATAGCAGAAGGTATTGCTATCCTCGTCCGGCTGGCCAAACAGGAACTTCTTCTCAGGATCTTTTCCTATCCTGTGATACACCATATTCGTTTCATGAATCGGTGAGAACATTTTCATCTTTTCGCTGGGTGGCTTTTGCAGGTTTTCCGGCAGATCGTTAAACAGCACATAGCAGCCCTTATCAGTACATATTACATCCGATGAGTAAAACCAATTGGTCATTACCTGGTTTTCACTCCCAAGGGAAGCACCCCACATCCCTTTCAGCTTCTTGTTCTGGTAAAAAATATCTATCAGGTCATCGGCATACTGGGCTTTGGGGACTACAGTTCCCTGTATTTCATTTCCTTCCGCGTCGTATTCTATAATTCCCGTCTCTTCTACATCCGTTTTTGAAGAAAGCGCGCCGGCATAGGTGGAAACTTTAGTGGCCTCGGTCACCACTACCACATTGTTCCTGTTGTTGATGAACATATTCTGGGGCATGCCGCGAAACTCGTTCGGCATCCTCTGGTTCTTTGCATATTCCGTAGCCTTGGCAAACACCAGTGGTTTCATATTGCTGAGGCTGAGACTCTCAGGGTCTATCGAGCTTAGGATCGGCATGTAGTAGTTAGTGGTCGTCCCGTTAAATTTCGATTTGCCCTTTATAAAGGTGTTGGTCAGAAGCTGTATTTTCCCTGTCGCAGGGTTATACTCCATAATGCCTGTAGTCTTCTTAAAGTCATCCGAAAATTCCAGTAACTCATGCGAGAAATCTTTTTCCCCCGGCCTTAATCTCGATACAATGATCCTCGAATCTTTTCCGCCCGATGAGGCTGTATTATAGCCATAGGTCGTTGTGATCACGTATTTGCCGGTTACCGCCATGGCTATATACTTTGTGTATTTAAAGTTGCCCGGGGTGCCCAGGTAAGCCTGGCTCAGCTCCGTATGGTTGCCTGAGTAGTGAGTTACCTTTATACGCTGAGCGGTTTCATGGGCCGTGGTAGTGTACCTGATCACAGCATAATGATCAGACAATGGGTCTTTCTCCACGAAAAAGCCGTTAGGCCCCAGGTCACCGAACGCTATTGCATATCCTGCACCTTTTGGATATCTCTCCGTCCTGTCTACTATCTTTTCTTCTACCGGCTTGCCTGTGCTGTCATCAAAGCGGATCCTGTATAGTATATGCGATCGGTCTGTGTATTGCGTCACAAAAATGACCGGCTCGCCGTTTATTTCATAAACGCCGTTAACTGTGGTTTCATATAGCTCTTTAAACAGCCAGGGCTTACCTTTTATCATCTGTTTGGCAACCTGTTTATGCGCCTTATCGTACAGGTGTACTTCCATATCGTCACCCAGCCGGAATCTGAAGGTGGTGCCATTGCTCATCTGCAGAATTTTATTCATGCCGCCTCCGGGCTCTTTAAAAGGTTCGCTGAGCGATACCTGTGGCTGGCCTTGTATTGATGTGAAGCTTCCCAGCAGGGCTATAAGTAAAAGGTAAATTCTACGCATTAAAGGGTATTTTAAGTTGCATACAAATTATGCAAAATGGATCTTGTCTGCAACCGCGAATCGCACTGGCTCAAAAACTTTTCCACATAAACCCACTTCCATGCACTTTCCACCCGTCTCCCATCGTAACTTTACATACTATCAGTTGCCGGATGGCTAAACGGCAGCTATTTGTTAACCTTTAAACTCTTATAAAATGCCACTAAAGAAAAGCAGGGAGCGCGCCCGCGCTAAGTTCCTCTATTTCACTACTTCCAAATCTCAAAAACAGATCGCGCAGATTGTCGGTGTTTCCGACCGCATGATGGGCATCTGGGTACGCCAGAACAATTGGGCACAGATCAAAAAAGCTGCTTTCCACTCACCCGAGCAGGAAATGGAACATCTTTTCGCCGAACTCCGTGAGATTAATGAGCATATAGGGAAACGTCCTCAAGGGGAACGCTTCTCTACCAAAGAA
>CAMPKR010000115.1 GCA_946887345.1 uncultured Bacteroidota bacterium
ATCTCACCACGTTTGTTCTTCGGAAGATCAATACCAGCTATACGAGCCATATTGTTTTGAATTTTTCCCCCTGCTTATTCAGGACAGGAGATTTTTTATTGATTACAAATTACTTACTGTTCTAAAACCTATAGCCCCCTTTAGGGGGTTGGGGGTTATCCCTGGCGCTGCTTAAAGCGGGGATTCTTTTTGTTGATTACATAAAGCCTGCCCTTGCGACGCACTATTTTGCAATCTGCACTGCGCTTCTTTATTGATGCTCTAACCTTCATACCTGGTTACTTTAAACTGTTTATTTATAACGATATATAATACGGCCACGACTCAAATCATACGGACTCATTTCTACCCCTACCTTGTCACCGGGTAGGATACGTATGTAGTGCATCCGCATTTTCCCCGAGATAGTGGCCAGGATTTCGTGTCCGTTTTCCAGGCGAACGCGAAACATTGCGTTCGACAGAGCTTCTACGATAGTCCCGTCTTGTTTGATTAAAGACTGTTTAGCCATATTTTAAAAGGACTGCAAAGGTAATGGGATTTTATTTATTTACAAAAGAAAAAATCAGGCAGGGAAAATATTGGGTAAATATCAGCTAAATGCCCGCAAATGCAGTCTTCCAGCCCTCAAAGTGGCTCTCGGCAGGCCTCATGCTTTGCGCAGCTTCGCGTACTCTTTGCGCCCTTTGCGTTTAAGGGTCCCATTTTACCTCCTCAGGGCAAAAAATTACGGCCCGGATCAGCTCCGGGCCGTAAGAACATAAATAATTACATACTTATGCCAATAATATTCATATTTCTATGTCTTCCTTCTAACCTTCTATCCTACCATCTCGCCGGCCTTCTTTAGGGTATTGGCCCAGGCCAGCAGCGATGCGAATTGTTGGTCTATCAGGTCATTAGGCAGGGCAAAAGGCTCATGCTTGGTAGTGAGGAAGACTGTATGCATCGCCATCCTCTTACCAAATTCCATATCGCTCAGGCTGTTACCCACCATTACGCTTTTTTTGAAGTCTATTTCGGGAAAGTCCTGCCTGGCTTGTTCCGCCATACCGGTATTAGGCTTCCTGTTGCGGTCGGCATCGTCTACCGCCGTGCACGAGTATACTTTATCTATCCGGCCTCCGCTGGTGCTTACTGCCGTTCCCATTGTGCTGTTGATATCGCGCAGCGCTTCCAGGCTCATTATTCCGCGACCCACACCACGTTGGTTGGTCACTACTACTATATTGCCAAAAATGCTGCTCAGTGCGGTAAGCGCCTCAAGCGCTCCGTTGCAAAACTTAAACTCATCTGTTGAAGTAATATAAGAACCTACTATCTCTTCATTAATTACTCCGTCGCGGTCTAAGAATAGGGTCCAGCTTTTATCAGGCTGGAGCTGCGTGTGAAATGAATTTTCCATTGTTCCCCTGTTTTAGCTCTTATTAAATAATTGTTCTTCTACCAGCTGGCACACCACGTGGCCAACCATTATGTGCGCTTCCTGTATTCTCGGTGTATCGGTACTCGGTACATTTATGATATGGTCGCATAGGTCTTTCATCTTTCCTCCCTTACCTGTAAAGCCTACAGTAATCATACCAATTTTCTTCGCCTGTTCTATAGCATTGATAATATTAACAGAATTACCTGAAGTGCTCAGTCCTATCAGTATGTCGCCGCTTTTGCCCATGCCTTTTACTATTCTGCTATATACGTATTCAAAGCCATAATCGTTTCCTACAGCTGTTAAATAAGATGTATTACAGTGCAGTGCCTCCGAAGGCAATGGATCCCTGTCTGAATAAAAACGGCCGCTGAATTCTGCTGCAATGTGCTGTGCGTCTGCTGCGCTGCCTCCATTACCGCATAGAAGTACTTTGTTGCCCTTCCTGAATGCCTCTGTTACTACCATCGCCACTTTTTCAACCTCACTCACCAGAGCTGCATCCTGCAATATTTGCTGTTTGGTGTCTATCGACGCCTTGATGATGTTTTTGATCTGTTGTTGCATGATTACTAAGATAAAAATACAACAGCGTACGGATTTCCATACGCTGTTATAACGATTTTAACTATCAGCTTATTGCTAATTAACATTTATTATATAACTATCATAGCGTCGCCGTAGCTGAAGAAGCGGTACTTCTCCTTTATGGCGGTCTGATACGCTTCCATGGTCAGGTCATAGCCCGCAAAAGCGCACACCATTATTAGCAGGCTGGTCTTTGGCAGGTGGAAGTTAGTTATAAGCTTATTGGCAATGTTGAACTCATATGGCGGGTGAATGAACAGGTTCGTCCATCCTTCTCCCGGTTTCAGCAGGCCTTGCGCTGTCACCGTGCTTTCTATGGCGCGCATGGTGGTAGTACCTACAGAGCATATACTGCGGCCGTCTTGCTTGGCACGGTTCACTATACCACAGGCATACTCATCTACTTTGTAATACTCCGCATCCATCTTGTGTTTGGAAAGGTCTTCTACTTCTATAGGGCGGAATGTGCCCAGACCTGTGTGCAGCGTAGCTTCGGCAAATTTCACGCCCACTATCTCCAGGCGCTTTATCAGCTCGCGGCTGAAGTGCAGACCTGCGGTAGGTGCGGCCACAGCACCTTCGTGCTTGGCATACACTGTCTGGTAGCGTTCTTTATCTTCTTCTTCCGGTTTGCGCTTTATATACTTGGGGAGTGGTGTTTCGCCCAGTAGCTCCAGCATTGCGCGGAACTGTGTATCATCACCATCAAACAGGAAACGTATGGTACGGCCGCGGCTCGTGGTGTTGTCTATTACTTCTGCTACCAGCTCATCATTATCACCAAAGTAGAGCTTGTTGCCTACACGTATCTTACGTGCAGGGTCCACTATTACGTCCCACAGGCGGTTGGGCTTGTTCAGCTCACGCAGCAGAAATACTTCGATCTTGGCGCCGGTCTTTTCTTTCTTGCCGTAAAGGCGGGCCGGGAAAACCTTGGTGTTATTTACCACCATTACATCCTTATCATGAAAAAATCCCAGGATGTCTTTAAAGGTCTTGTGCTCTATCTTACCTGTGTCGCGATGCACTACCATCAATCGGCTTTCCTCACGTGTCTTTGCAGGATGTTGTGCGATCAGGTTGAGTGGCAGGTCGAATTTAAATTGCGACAACTTCATATGGAACGGAATAATTTAAAAGTGTGCAAAGTTACTCAAAATAATTCATTATAGCCCTATCCCCGCCTTAAAAGGTACGGCATACCCTCTTTACCTGTCAATTCCCCCATTGGGCAAGCATTTATGGGCCGCGAAGATGGCCGAAGGAATGTCCTCTGTACACAATATCCGTCCTCCCACGGAGCTGACGTAGAATGTGGGGCCTTTGCGAAACTTTGCGATCCTCCGCGTTCTTTGCGGTTAAAAATTAAAACGCCAGTGGCAAAGAACAGACGTAAATAAACCAAAGTCCAGGTTCGTATTCGCGCCCTTCGGGCGCCAGGGCTGGGTTTTATCGGCTTCCACCCAAAAAGCTATTGGGGCAGTTTTGCTTTTTTTCTTTTTACTTTTTTACTTTCCTTATCACCCCGTTATCTGCTGGGTCATCGTAGCAAAATCATAATTGTTCCAGGCTTCCACCACTTGCCCATCCACTACCCTGAAAATACTCATCCCTGTAAACTCCACCTGGCGCCCCGTACTATTGTGTTTCCCTTTAGCCACACAGCGCGAAACCTGCTTGTCCCCCTCCACTATCACATCTTCCACCTTCAGCTCGATTTCCGAAAAATCGTTGATAAAGGTGAAAAAGAAGGGTTTGAATTGTTCCCGCCCTATCAGGTCCATTGGCCCCAGTCCGCGCACTATACAATCGGGGTGCATCATTTCGTCTATCGCTTTCTCGTCGCCCTTGTTCCAGACTTCCTGTACAAACTTCCAAATAAAGCTGTCTTGCATTTTGTTCATACTCAACTTGCTTTTAGGTTAAAACACAATTTTATATGTTTCTAATAAAAATACACGCTTTTTTTAGACGCCTTATTATCCGCCTTCCTGCTCACCTAGTTACATTCATACTTAAACACTACTTTTGAGGCTCCATAAAAATTTTAGACCATGCAAGTTTGGAACGACTATTTATCACAGAATAAACAACGCTTTTTAGATGAGCTGCTCGATCTGCTCCGCATCCCGTCTGTAAGCGCCGACAGCAAATATAAGGGCGATGTAGCTCGCTGCGCCGATGCCGTAAAAGAAAGCCTTCTGAAAGCAGGTTGCGATAAAGCTGAGATTTGCCCCACCGATGGACATCCCATCGTTTACGGCGAAAAAATGATCGATCCTTCTGCTCCTACCGTCCTGGTATATGGCCACTACGACGTGCAGCCTGCTGATCCCCTGGAACTCTGGCACAGCGGTCCTTTTGAGCCTGTTATAAAGGACGAAAAGATCTACGCCCGTGGCGCTTGTGATGACAAAGGCCAGATGTACATGCATGTTAAGGCTTTCGAGTTAATGAACAAGACCAACACCCTTACTTGCAACGTAAAGTTCATGATTGAAGGTGAAGAGGAAGTTGGTTCTGCCAACCTGGGAAAATTCCTCGAAGGCAATAAGGAAAAACTAAAAGCAGACATCGTGCTCGTTTCCGATACTTCTATGATCAGCATGGAACACCCAAGCCTGGAAACAGGTCTTCGCGGCCTGGCTTACATGGAAGTAGAGGTGGTTGGTCCTAACCGCGACCTGCACTCTGGTGTTTATGGCGGCGCTGTTGCTAACCCCATCAACATACTGGCGAAGATGATCGCTTCTATGCACGATGAGAACAATCACATTACTATCCCCGGCTTCTACGACAAAGTACAAGATCTCACCGAGGCAGAACGCAAAGCCCTCAATGGCGCTCCTTTCGACCTGGAAGAGTACAAAAAAGAACTGGGCATAGACGACATACGCGGTGAAAAAGGCTATACTACACTGGAACGCACCGGCACCCGTCCTACGCTGGATGTGAACGGTATCTGGGGCGGCTATACCGGCGAAGGCGCCAAGACCGTGCTGCCTTCAAAGGCCAATGCTAAGATATCCATGCGCCTGGTACCTCACCAAAGCTCAGAAGAAATATCTGAGATGTTCGCCAAGCACTTCGAGAGCATTGCACCGGCGGGTGTTAAGGTAACGGTAACAGCACATCACGGCGGCGAGCCTGTTGTTACACCTACCGACTCAGTTGCTTACAAGGCTGCTGCTGAAGCTATCAAAACATCTTTTGGCAAAGACCCGATACCTACGCGCGGTGGCGGCAGTATCCCGATCATCGCCCTGTTTGAAAAAACCCTGGGCCTGAAGACCGTACTCCTCGGCTTCGGACTGGATAACGACAACATCCACTCCCCTAACGAGAAGTACGACATTTTCAACTACTTCAAGGGCATCGAAACTATCCCCTACTTCCACAAGTACTACGCTGAAATGAGCAAGAACTAATTCAGTTGATTATATTTCAGGAAAGCCGCCTCCCATGGGAGGCGGCTTTCCTTTTCATCATCAAATTATCGACTCTCCCCCTGGCAGGGGGGAGACAGAATTTGCCGCTTGCCGGCAAATTCAGAGGGGGGAAACACAGCGCGTTCTAGCTCTCAACCCGAGATTCCCAACAGGAATCACCACTCCCGATCTTTATGTTAAAACGAGAAGCCCCTTTAGGGGTTGGGGTCTCAATTTTTCCTAAATTTGCATAGATGTCTGCTCATAAGATAATCATAGCGATCGACGGCTTCTCTTCTTGTGGAAAGAGCACACTGGCCAAACAGCTGGCCGCCAAACTTGGCTACAGCTACATAGACAGCGGGGCCATGTACCGGGCCATTACCCTCTATTTCCTCAGGAACGGTGTCGACTTCAATGATCATAACAAGGTAGTAGCAGCACTGGAGAATATCAACCTCTCGTTCCATTTCAACACCGCAAGGCAGCAGTCCGATATCTACCTGAACGACGAGGATGTAGAACCATATATCCGCGACCTGATAGTGGCTGAAAAAGTAAGCCCTGTTGCTGCCATCAAAGAGGTCCGCGCCTTCGCCGTCGCACAGCAGCAGCGCATGGGCAAAAGGAAGGGCATCGTGATGGACGGGCGCGACATAGGCACAGTGGTTTTCCCCGATGCAGAACTGAAAGTCTTTATGACAGCAGACCCCGATGTGCGCGTACTGCGCCGCTACGATGAAATGCTGCTCACCAATCCCAATGTAACCATAGAAGAAGTCCGCCACAACCTGGAGCTACGCGACTATATCGATTCCAACCGCGAAGAAAGTCCGCTCCACAAAGCCGAAGATGCTATAGAGCTCAACAACAGCTCCCTCACCCGCGAAGAACAACTGGAGATCGTTCTTGAATGGGTAAAGGACCGTGCTACCGATGTAGCCCGAAGTGTTTCTTCTACCTACAATGAGAACTGATAGCATCTCATATACCAACCCGCATAGCGTCTGTACGGCTTTTTGCCGTCAGTACGCGTAACCATCGTTGCTGCAAGCATGTAAATATCATTGTCATGGTGAGCGGAGCCGAACCATCCACAGCAACAAGGTTCACCCCTGCTCGTCCCGTCTGGCGCGGGACTGTGTCCCGTGTCTATTTAAGTGAACCGGACTTTGTCCGGAGTCTAAGAGCGCATTTCACCGAGCCCGAAACTCCATTATAATAAAAGCAGTATATTTATAATGTATGTCAATTATGAAACCGATATTACTTATAACTCTTCTAATCGCCACAGCTCAGATCTGCGCTGCTCAAAAAATACGTTTTACCGATACAAGCAACCATTGGGAAGAATTGATAAGTATCTATAACGATGGCCAGGGTGGTATCCTTCTTCAATCCTACCATTATGTACAGGACTCGACTGTCGATTCAACAGATTACAAGGTATTTGCGTTTGGTTCGGACTGGTCATACCCTGAAAATTATTTCATCAGGGAAGACACTATTCTGAACAAGGTATATGTAAGGGATGGTAATTCAGATTTAGTACTAATGGATTATAACCTGAACGTGGGCGATACATTCTCTATTGCTTTCGGCGGCCAGTATAACCTGCATAGATATGCTGTTATTGACCTCGACTCCATTTTGATCAATGCTACGTGGCACAAAGTATGGACCTACTCCCCGAATCTTGATGCTTTTTTCCCGTTTAATAATAGCGTAGTAATAGAAGGTATCGGTTGTATACGTCATCCGTTATATTTCTTGCAATACTCTGGCTGTATAGAATGCTCATACTTTTACATGTATTGTTTTTCTAACAATGGAGCAACACCCCTAGTATCTCCCGGTCAACCTTATGGGGGATCGTCAACCATTCTTTTTGATAATGATACAAGCTGTACAAAAATTCCGGCATTGAATGTAGATGATTTGCCATACAGTCGTTGCGGTTTGAAACTCTTTCCCAATCCTGCCAATACATCAATATCTATCACATCAACCAACAAAATTGCTGCCCTCATAATTTACGATATGATCGGCCGCATAGTTTACAGCCAAAAATATAACTCCAAAACGGCCCAGGTAGATATTGACAGCTGGCCTAAAG
>CAMPKR010000116.1 GCA_946887345.1 uncultured Bacteroidota bacterium
GGTTACCCATCACCAGGTAGTAGCGGCCGTTCAGCTCCTTTATATCATCATCGGCCACCGTCACATCGTAGCTGGGCTTGAGGTCTATCATCCGCGTCCATACTACGTTAAACATCGTGTCCATCTTCAGCAGCAGGCGGTCATCGGTAGTATAGCTGCCTACCAGCAGTATGTGCTTATCACTGGTATAGATGGCAGTGCGGGGGTCCACGTCCAGCACGGCAGAGCCTATCTTCCGGGCATGGATCATGTTCCCGTTGTTATCTATGCGGATGCCCGCCATACCATGCTGGCACTGGGCTGTATTGCAATTGCTGGTGATGTTGAACAGCACGCTCTGCCTGCTATCCAGCCGGATGCCCAGCTGGCCCGACTCGCGGTTGCCACCGCCCATAGTGTAGGCCTTGAAGGCCAGCGAATCCGTGCCTGCATAGAGATTTACACCCGCCAGCAGGCAGCCCGCCATAAGTAATAGTCTTTTCATTGGTTCCCTTGTATGGGTGTAAAAGACATACGGAGAGCTCGCTACGTTGGGTGGAAAAAGAAAAAACAATACCGCCAAAACATCCAACTATATCTAACCTCCACACCGTCATCGCCTGCCCTCGGCGGCAATCTCACACCACGTTCTTGAGAAAAATAACCACCTCAGCGCCCCCATCCAGCCACAACTGTCATTGCAGGCTTTTTATTAGCGATAGACGGAGGAATGTCTATTGATTCATCATTCAATCTTTGCACTCTTCTGCAAATTATGCCTAGCACAAAGCAATTGTATGTTTTCAGCTTTTAGCGATGTTCCGCCTTTTGAAAAAGGAAGAATATGATCAAAATGCAGGTTATCCTTACTGCCGCAGGTAACGCATTGACCGTTATCCCGCTTCCATACTTCTAATTTTACCGAGCTTGGGATCATTCTATTGTGATCTATGTCAGGATTTTCCTCTTTGCTTTCTATTGATTCAATTGTTTTGTCAGTTACATGTAGCTTGAACTTAAACACACTCCTATCTCCGGTATTTTCCAACCATGAGTCTACAAGTTCAAACACGCCATTGTAAACCCAAATACCATCTTTAATCTTTTCATAGACTCTTATCAATTCCGGTTCTGCTCCTTTCTTATATTTTTCAGCGGCCTCAAAGAATTTTCCATTTTGCGTCGGTGTGCCTCTTACACTCAACGCTAGTTGGTCCACTGCTTTGGGATCTCTTGCTTCGTTTCTTGGCACATCGTGCCCTTCATAAATCAGGATTTGGCCATTGTCTTCAACGCGGTCGGCATAAGGCGCTCCCTTTCGTATGGACATTAAGATCACGCTTGGCCCACCATTTACCTTAAAGTTCATACCTCTCTGCAAACTGTACCCTTCTTCTTGGCACATCTGTATGTAGGATATGATTTCACCTGGCTCTATCATTTTTTAAACTCCTTTGCGTTAAAAAATTCAGAGAATGAAACTTCCAGTGCCTTTATCAGCTTCTCCAATAGCTCAACTGATATATTCCTTCTGCCATTTTCTACATCTGTTACATAAGTTCTATCTACTTCCGCCTTGTTGCCTAAGGCCTCCTGAGATAGCCCGATCTCAAGACGCAGCTCTTTAATTCTTTGGCCCACTACCAACTTAATATCCATGGAAACAAGGTATCCACATGTGGCTTTTAAGTCAACGGACTTTAAGTGTCATATGCCTAACTTTGCTCTAACTATGAATATTAAGCTGCATTATCTGTACAGGGATGGGGCCAACTACAAAAAGCATGACTGGATAGTCTTTAGTAATAGCTCAGGAATGGCTCTTACACAGATTGAAGAAACAATTAGAGAATCTCTGGTAGAAGGAGAATGGTTCTATGCATCAAAATGGCAACTACCTGATCTGCATTTTGAAGACTGGGATGAAGAAACAGATCACAATTGGCATGAGTTTGACTGTATAGAAGAAACAGATGATACAGACGTAAAAGAAGACATCACAGTGTTTCTACACCGTATCAATTCTATTGAGGCATGAAAACAGACTTGACCATATTCATAGCAACAGATCAGCCAACGACCTGTCCATACTGCGGTAGCAGAACAGAGTTCTTAAGCGATTATTCTCACACCAACTCCAAATCCCAATTTCATCTCTGCAACCCGTGTGATTATATTTTCATAGAACAGGAAGATTTCGACTTGGTATTTAATGAGCGTCAAAAGACAATCTATTCTCGTACTGGGTACAGGAACGCTACCTGAGATTGCCGCCGCGGACAGGCAATGACGCTCGTTAAAACACAACACCTGTTAATAAAAAATCAAAAACTCCTTTTGTGGAAAACTCCCCCCAAACGCATGCACACATTTCGTAACTTTACAATGAAAACTGCCCCTCGGCATAGCCAACTCTGGCTGGGGCCTATTACATAACTAAAACTCTATTTTAAGATGCCACGATTTAAGAACTCGCAGAAAGCGATGGCCCGCTATCTTTATTTTCACACCGATTCCACCCAGAAAGAAATCGCCGGCGCAGTAGGCGTAGCCGAAAAGACTATGACCGCCTGGGTACGCAACGGCTCCTGGGCCGAGCACAAAAAAGCCGCTTTCTATTCCCCCGATCAGCAGGTGCAGAACCTCTACGAAGAGCTCCGCCAGATCGATAACAACATTAAAGCCCGCAACGATGGCGAGCGCTTCGGCACCAAAGAAGAGACCGAGGCCCGCGCCAAGCTGCTCAGCCTGATAGTTGCCCACGCTAATAACCCCGTCGATAAATGGCGCAACCAGAACCGCAAAATCGCCCTCGACCAGTTAAAAGCTGCCGAAGAAGACAAAAGCTACCAGGTCCTCTTTTACGATCACCTGGGTAATTATGCCTCCTCCCCCTCCCTCCTTCCCTTCGATCCCATCAATCCCCGCGATAGACCTATATCCACCTAAAATGGACTTGAGTTTACCTATAGTGGAAGTATAGTTAACCTATAGTAGAGTTATAATAAACCTATGGTAAACCAATAATGGAACTATAGTTAACCTATAGTAAACCTATACACCCCGGAAAGCCCGCCCCGCGCGGGCCTCCGCACTGGCCTCTTCCCGATCTGGGATGATTTTCCACCTGTCGGCACTGCCCCCTCTCACTTGGAGGGGGCTTTTGAGCTTTAGCTCAGTTCTCCCCTTCTAAAAAATACCTATCTTTCATTCTGGTACGGTAATTGGATAAATACCCCTAAACAGAGATCAGATGAATATACTTGGCAAGGGCCTGTTAGTGGCTTCTATGGCTTTATTCGCCACTTCAGCCCAGGCGCAGACCTGGAAAGATGTTATCAATAAAGGAAAGGATGTAATAGATAAGAACACCGGCGGCAACAAAGGCGGTGGCGGCTCTATCAGCGGTCTCAGCCAGAACGAGATAGTTGCGGGCCTGAAAGAGGCGCTGAACGTGGGTACCAAAAACTCAGCCAATAAGCTCTCTGTACTGAACGGCTACTTCGGCAACCAGCTCATCAAGATCCTGATGCCGCCGGAAGCTAAAAAGGTGGAGAGCACCCTGCGCAGCCTGGGTATGGGCGATGTGGTAGACAAGGCCATCACCAGCATGAACAGGGCGGCGGAAGATGCGGCTACCAAGTCGGTACCGATATTTGTGAGCGCCATTACCAGCATGACGATACAGGACGGGGTTTCTATTCTCCGCGGGGGTAGCGGCGCTGCTACCAACTACCTGAAAGGAAGAACTACGGCACAGCTTACCACGGCTTTCCGCCCGGTGATAGATAATTCGCTGGGTAAGGTGGGCGCTACCAAGTACTGGGCACAGATAATGACCATCTATAATAAGCTGCCTACGGTAAAGCAAAAGATCAACCCCGACCTGGGAGCATACGTAACGGAACGCGCTCTGAACGGCCTTTTTGTGACCATAGCGCAGGAAGAGAACAAGATAAGGACGAACCCCACCGCCCGCGTGAGCGATATACTGAAAAAGGTGTTCGGCGCTAAATAATCGTTAATAGATAATATGCCCCTGCAACGGGGTACAGAATGAAGGCGGAATTCCGCTAATATTGTAATCTGACACTACAAGCTAGCATACACAGTACACATGGAAGAAACTACACAGACACAAGAGACACCACAGGAAGCTCCCCAGGATACATCGCAGGAAGCGACAGCACAGACTTCTGAAGAGACAACAAGCACAGAGCCGAAACCGGCAGCGCCGCAGCCAGAGCTGCAGAACTGGTGGGGAGCCATCAGCTTTCCCGGCAAGGAACGCTACAGCCTGGGCGACAATGGCGCACTGAATGTGACGCACAACGGCAAGGAGCGTACCATAGCCACGCTCACTACAGGTAACCACGATGCTACCTACAAGCAGCTGAGCGACAAGTATGCAGAGCTGAACAACAAAGTGAATGAAGTAAGCACAGAGTGGGACGCGGCAGAAGACAAAACAAAACTGGCAGGCAGGGTAGAGCGCTTGCGCGAGAACATACTACACGCCAACGCCATAGGCGACCTGGACCTGCTGGCGGGCAAGGTGAGCGTTTGGGATAAAGAGCTGCAGGAGATAAGCGAGGCTAACTACGAGCTGAAAAAGCAGCTGGTAGTGAAGGCAGAGCAACTGTCGGGCAGCGAGCACTTTAAAGAGGGCACCAATGCCTACAAGGAACTGATAGAAGAATGGAAAAAGATAGGCTTCACCGACAGGCAGCGCAGCGATGAGCTGTGGGCCAAGATAGAAGCTGCTAAAGACATATTTCACGAACGGAAGCGTAAGCACAACGAGGAGACCGAAAAAGATATGCTCCAGAACCTGGACCTGAAACTGGAACTGGTGGAAAAAGCAGAGGCGCTTACTAATTCGGAAGAATGGAAGAAGACCGCTGAGATATATAAAGAGCTGTTTGAAAAATGGAAGGCGATAGGGCCTACCATGCATGATAAGAACGAAGAGCTCTGGAACCGCTTTAACGGGGCCAAGGGTCATTTCTTTGACCGCAAGCGCGCACACGGTGAGGAGATTCATAAAGAGCATGAAGCTAACTATGCGCTAAAGCTGGCGATAGTGGAAAAGGCAGAAGCACTTAAAGACAGTACCGAATGGAATGCCACTACCGATGCGCTGAACGCACTGATGGAAGAATGGAAAAAGACCGGCAGGATAAGCAAGGAAAAAGGCGACGAGCTATGGAACAGGTTTAACGCTGCGAAGGATCATTTCTATACTGCGAAGAAATCGCATTTTGGTGCGAAGATGGTGGAACTGGAGAACAACCTGATACAGAAGCAGGCACTGCTGCAGCGTGCGAACGCTCTAAAGAACTCTACCAACTGGAGAGATACCACCGAAGAAATGCAGGAGCTGATGGAGGAATGGAAAGCCATCGGCCCGGTGCCGAGGAAGGTAAGCGATGATCTGTGGGCGGAATTTAATGGTGCGAGGAAACATTTTTTTAAACGCAAGGACGAAAACCGTGAGAAGCACAAAGAGTATGCGGTGAAGAAACAGGGGCAGCGACTGATAGAGATGCACAACTTCCTGGCGAAGCTGAAAGAAGAATATGCAGATGAGGAAGCGAAGATCGCGGAATTTACTGAAGGGCTGGAGAATATCACTCCGGGCAAGAAGGAAAAAGAATTGCGTGAGCACCTGACCAACCTGATAGCTGAGATACAGCAAGGTCTGGAAAGCAAACAGCAGAAGATAGATAAGGTAGCAAAAGAATTGGAAGAGCTGGAGAAAAGTAGTTGATGTGGAAAATGTGATGATGTGGACATGTGAAAATGCTATGGGCGCTGTCGGCGATTAGCCAAGACTTAAAATTTTAGATGGACTTATTAATAGGTATGTAAAAGCCACCGATACGGTGGCTTTTTATATGCGCTGGATTTTACCGGTGAAATTGTAACTTAGAGAGAAATCCACCGTCATGAAAGCTGTTGGCTTATCCTCAATATTTCTCTTGTTTGCTTTTGCATGCGCCGCGCAGGTATGGCCTGCAGAGGGCAGCAAACTGAATTATATTCTGGCGGGGTTTATGGCCGAAAAGAAACAGGCGGTATTTAGGACGGAGTTTAAGGTTGCTGCGGGGAATTTTAAAAACGAGGAAGAATTTGAAAAGAATATATTTGCCCGCGAAGTATCTGATAGCGGAAAGGCATTGATAAAGCTACCCGGATATGGACAGGAGTATACCTGGCAGTATGTAACCAGCAATGGTGATAAGACGTTACGCAGCGGGCTGATACACTTCTCCACACTCTCATCTGTATACGTAGATCCTGAGCAGCGCAGGCTGAAAATAATTAAACCTTATGGCGGCACCAATCTCTTTTTCCTCTTAGATTATGCGAGAGTGATCTATGATATGCAAGGACAGGCGCAATGGTTTTTGCCGGACATACCGGGACATATAGACTCAGGCACGCTGGTAAGAGATATGAGGGTGACCCCGTTCGGGACTATTACCTTTCTCACGGATACGGGAGCGTATGAAATAGATTACAATGCAAGAATACTCTGGCGCGGGCCGAAACCGGCTGATAGCGCCGGCAAAAAGAAATTTGGCAATTATCATCATGAATTCAGAAGACTGAATAACGGGAACTATATGTTGCTTGGCTCCGAAAAAGCAAGGAAGAAGCTACCCATTGCAGACAGAAGCAAATTAATAGCCATGGCAGACGCAGAACGGATAGGTGACGACATATACGCAGATATTGACTATGGCACCGTAGTGCAATATACTCCTTCGGGCAAAAAGGTTTGGGAATGGAAGTCGGCGGGATACTTTAACAACGACGAAATTCTGTGGCAGGATGCTCGGGGTGGCTATAATGCCACTACGCATATGAACAGCTTTAATTTTGATGAAGCACGGAAAGTTATATATGTGAGCTTCCGCGACAGGGACAGGATTGTAAAGCTGCGCTATCCTGACAATAAAATACTAGCAGAGTATGGTAGGGGTAAAAGTGGTGGTGGTCTCTTTAGCGGACAGCATAGCGTTATGATAGACCACATGGGTGATCTCTATATCTATAACAACAATGTAGGACCTGGTAAAAGAAACCCTGTCTCAAGCATACAGATATTGAAGGAACCTAAATCGTTTAAAGAGAGTCTCACAGTTGATTGGGAATTTAATTGCGATATCGATAGCCTGGCAGAGCATGCGAGTACACGGGGCGGAAATGTGACAGAAGTTAATAGCAATGAATTCTTCTGTTGCATGGGTATGAGCCCAAGAGTATTGATAGCTGACAGGAATAAAAAGATATTATTTAACGCGATAGCCCAAAACAGGGGCAATACTGGCTGGCTAAACTCCCAGCAATATCATGCGTATCCGCTTTATATGGCAAGCTTAGGCCGAATAATCTTTCGTTGATCGAGGGTGCTTTCACGATATATTAACTTACACTTGAATTTGTTAATAGTTTTTTAACTAATTCTTTGAAATTATTTAATTATATGTTAACTTTAGAATAGTACCAACAGTTAATACATATTAA
>CAMPKR010000117.1 GCA_946887345.1 uncultured Bacteroidota bacterium
GGCCTTTTCGAACACAAAATTGTTGCAATAGGGCTTTTTACCTTCTACCTGGTGGAGATCGAAACTGAACTGAGAGATAGGCAGTTTTTGTACTCCATTGATAAAATACCCGTTGTATCCCAGCAGTTGCAGATACTTAAATGTTTCAGTTACCTGCTCGCGGCCAACGTGCCGGGCTTCACATTCGAAGATGACAGTTGGCTTATAAGTAGATAATATATGAGCGCCGCCTTTGAATACCCGGAGTTCGTTTCCTTCAACATCAATCTTTAAAAAATCGTGAACGATATTTTTGCGTGCACAGTAATCGTCGAGCCTTTCTGTGGCTACTTCTTCTTTAATACCGTAATCGCCCGATTGTTTAGGAGCAATGGTAGCGCCAGGGGAAGTGAATTTGCCTTTAGAAACAGGAATAAATAAAGTGACCCTACCTGCAACATCGGACAGGGCGAGACGCTCTACTGTAACATTGTTCCAGGAGAACATATTTTTTAAGCGTAAAATATAATTGCAGAGGCGTGACTGAGGCTCAAATGCATAGAGATGGCCAGTTTTGCCAATGCGCCGCAGCATGATGTATAGGTAACCAGCCTTGTGCGCGCCGATATCAAACACAGTCTGCCCGGGCATAAGAACGGATTCGATATAGGCGATCTCGCCTTTGTCGTTACGCGTTTTGTACTTGTAAGACCTGTAAGCCAGCTTTATGAGTTCTACGAGCTTCATGAAATGCAGTGCAATTATACATTATTTGGATGCAGGAACATCTATGTGTTCGTTCTTTCCCTTGAAAAGCACGCCCTCTGCTATAGAGTTCTTAGGTTTATCAGTGCCTGAGGCATTGAGGAATTTGCAATTGTTGACAACGAACTTACTTTTTTCTTCAGAAGGCTGTGAACAGACCAGGTAGTGAAATGCCTTTTTATGTGCGATGAAAGTGCAGTTATCGAAGGTTGTGCGGATGCCACCGGCGATTTCCACCAGATAGTTGCCGTAGGGCGGCTGAGCTTTACGTGATTTTTGCGAATAAGGTTTGTCTTCGAAAATGCAGCTAATGAACCTGGTTTCCATGCCGGGTTTCTCCCCCGCGAAACTATGAACAGCAGAACCATAAATGCGGCAATTAGTGAACATGAAGGCGGGATGAGTAACCCAAATGCTCCAATAGGTAGTTCCCCAGAACGTGCAGTCATCGAAGGAAATATTCTGAGCAATGCGATAATCTTTTTCGTCGTAGAGATCGGCAACCATGCCAGCGCCGGTGTTGTTCTCAAAATTGCAACGAGTGAACAGTCCGCCGCGGACCATGCGGTAGATATTAACGTTGGGATCAGACTCGGGTTCGATGTCGAGACCAGCCCCGGGAGAAGTAGAGAGCGCTTTCTTAATTGAAGCGTTGTAGCCCCGACCAGTATGACTAAAAGAACAGTCGCTGGCGCGGAGGCCTGAACCACCTGTCCAGCTGAGACCCTGGCGACCATTGTAGTCGAAAGAGCAATGCAGGAGATTGATATCCTGGCCTTCTATCTTTTCAATTGTGGAAGCAGTGCTATTTCTGAGCTGAAGGCCATCAACGGCAAAATGATGGACATTGACATTCTCAAGGGTGCAGTGAGTAACCTCATTGAGCGCAATACCAGTCTGCCCTGCCTGCCAGCCATCGGCTGAGATATTTCCACCGAGCTTTATGTGTTCGGAATTTCCGTTCAATTCAAGGAAACCAATTTTGATGTTTTTGCTGTTCTCTATATAGATGGCATCACCGATGAAAGCTTTTGCTGAAGTAGGAGGAACTATGACGTCGCCGTTCTTATCGAGGAGAGGGATGGGTTTACCTGAGGCCTCGAAACTGCCGAGGAGGAGATCGTCCTGGAATTTAATGACGACGCCAGGCTCGCCCAGAATGGTGATATTTCTACAACCGGAAATAAAGAAGACGGGTATGCCCAGCTTATAGTACGGATTAGTCATGGATTCGTCGGCAAACGCACGATAGGCAAGAGGAACCAGGACTCCATAGTCGAGCTGGCGGCCAACGATGTAGGTGCCGGGGGGAATACGAAGCGTGGCATTGCCCTTGCGTTCGTTCAGAAAATAGGAAGCGTCTATAAATGCCTGGTGGTCGTTGTGAATGCCGTCGCCCAGGGCACCGAAATTTTTTTTCAAATTGAGAATGGTATCGGCATCTGAGGCTGACGACCAAAAAGGAAGCAGAATAATAGTAAAAAAAATGAAATTAATCCTAGTAAGCACCATGATCTGAATTGACAGGCTAAACTACTGCATTTTGCTCTTCCCTGCTTTTGCGACCGAGAATAACCAGCAGAGAAAGAGATATGAAGAACAAGGCTCCAACCTTGTGCGTGTCGACAAGCTCGGAGAAGAAATTGTTGACAAAGCTGGCTGCAAAAAGCATGGCGATGCCCATGGTGCATAACTTATAAAAGCGATCCTTAAACCGATGATAGATGCGTTGAGCCTGTGAGAAAATGACAATATTCAAAAGGGCATAGAGGCCCATGGCCGGATATCCCTGCTCGGTGAGCATATATAGAAAGTAATTGTGCGTGGTGGAATGCTCAACATTCTTACTCGCGTAAGTTTTGAAAGAACGGAGCGTATAAATCTTATAGTTGTAGTAGAAGCCGTGGGGACCGTAGCCAAAGACAGGTTTCATTTTGCTCATGCGGATAGCGGCGATCCAGCGATAGAGCCTTTCCATGGAAGATTCATCGCGTCCCTTGAAGGTAGCCTTCATGTGCTCTGAGAAATCCCAGTTCATATAAGTCTGTTCGTAGTTGGGACGGAGCTCAAGGTATTTTTCATTACGGACGACATAAAAAAGCATCAGGGCTATGATACCATAAATAGCAGGCATGATCCAGTGGACAAACCTTTTTTTAATAGCATAGTACACGAAGAAAGAAAAGAGAACTGCCAATACAGCAGCGCGTGCATATGATAGAAAAATAGCCAGAATAAAGAAGCAGGCTATAACGAACATCCAGCGAGCTTTGCGTTTGTCGCGATCACGAAGCCAGAGGCAGGCAATAAAGATAAAAGGAAAGAACATGGAAATAACCGAAGAGTACTCTACGTGGTTCTCATAAAAGAGACCTGCAGCGCGATGGATATCGGAAAAAAGAAAATTAGTAGTAGAGTGGCTGAAGAATATGCCGAGAATTGTAAACAAGACAGATGTAAGGAGGATAAGGAAGGCCATCTTGAAATCCTCTTTTTCGCGGAAAATCCAAATTGGCATCACGAAGCAGGCAGCGAGCAGCCAGATTTTGGACAACAAAAACTTGAAAGAAAGAAGGGGCACAGTAGAATATACCACTGAACATATAAGCCAGATAAACTGGCAAATGACCACAAGGACCAAAGGATTGAGATACCACCAGCCTTTTAAAGCAGAGGGCTCATAGGCATAAAGAAGAAGGCCTAAAAGCAGGAAGGACCACATCATGGGTTCGTCGGGAACGCAGAGTGAGAGGCTATTTCCTGAAAAAGAAAAACGGACTGAAAGCGGAATAAAAAAGAGGAAAAGCCAAAAGGCCATTTTCCAGTTCTTTAACATCAATACTACGTAAACCCAGAGCATAGGGGCTACGAGTAAAGGCAGGAAGCCCGTGTATACATAGCCGAGAACCGCAAATGCGAGAACGGCAAGGCCTATCCTGAGGAATAGCCTTTCATCGGTATATATAGCTGATAACATAGCGGCCTACTTCTTTTGGTACCAGGCGTGAGCCAGAAGAACATAGAGCAGACCGCAGAGCAGACCGGCAAACGTGCAAAGGATCAGCACCATAGAGAAGCGCAGAACAGGCTGCACGGGGGGGCGGGCAATCTTTAGCACATCGGTGATGGGTTGATCGTTTAGTTTGGTGCCAGTGGTGTATTGACCAAGCAAGGTGATATTGGTAGCCTTGCTGGCGACCATTTCATCTTTTACGGATGCGATATTCTGAATCACTTCAATGCCTCTTGCGAAGCCGGGACGGCCGCTGTTTTCGATGCGGCCGGACATGATATTGTGACGGGCAGGGTTGATGATATCGTAGATGCCGTATTCCTCGCGGAGCTTTACAAGTGAATCGGTGAGTATGCTAACAATACTATCCTGTTCGGCTATTTTGTTAGTAAGGGCGACGATTTGGCTTTTCCTTACACCTGTGTAAAAACTTCTCAGTGCAAAATCGAGTAAGGGGATGGAATAGTTGGCCACATTAGCTGCGAGCTCAGGATCTTTATCAAAATAGAGCAAAACCACGTTGTTGTTTTCGGCCCTGTATATCTGGAGGTGGGTTGCGATGACCTTTTTTAGCTTGATATAGTCTACTCTTCTGGAAGTATCCAGGTTGTATTCCTTGCCTAAATTTAGGCCCGTAATCAGCTTATTGTGAAAGCTGTCGGACTCTGACATGGAAATAAGTTTTGATATATCGTCCTCACTGGCGAAGTAGCCCGCGTTGCCGCCATAAAGACTATTGCGGTCGGTAAGTTGGGGATTTCGAAGGATAAAAACCGTTTCTGCTTTATATTCTTTGGGAAATATAAAATAGGCGCCAACGCCGAGAACTATGGCGAGAAGGGTTGTCTTTATCACAAAGCCTTTACGTGCGATTATGACATTGAGGATAGATCGTAGAGAATAGTCGGAATATGTATTCATGTGGATGCAGCGCAAAATAAGCAATTCACTGCATAAGTGCTACTTAATTACGGCTGAAATACTCAATGAAACGGTGTTATTCATTGTTTTAGTATCCTTGCCGACATTGTAATCCAACCTATTAAGACTGAAATTGCTTGTAATGTTATAGCCTCCATCACTTCTTTTTTCGGCCTTGAAAGGAATAGATATTTTCCGCGAGGCTCCTTTTATTGAAAGTGTTCCGTCAGCATAATATGTGCCTCCTTTAAATATAATACTGTTAGAGCGAAAGCTAATAGTAGGGTGAGCCGAGGCATTGAGGTATTTTTCATCTTTCACATCTTTATCGCGCATTGAATTGCCTGTACGAAAAGAGGTAGCAGGTACTGTAACATTTATACTACTAGCGGGGAGATTTTTCGAATCGAATTTTACAGTGCCCCGGATTGCATCAAAACTACCATTGCAGGTACCTGCCCAGTACTTGATGGAAAAACTTGTTTTGCCGCTTACAACTTTGCTTGTTTGTGCTGAGAGTAAAAAACAACTCATCAATAAGATCAAAAAAATGCTCAACCTGTACATATTACAAATTTAGTCTTCAAAAAGCACAATAAAACTGTTCCTAAGTGCCTGTTTAATAAGCATGAACGCGAATAGAGATGATTTTTTTTAGTTATTTTTGCAGCCGAATCCAGTTTTTTACAAATTATCTCAAAACATGACCGGCGTTCGGTAAAAAAACCAATAGCCCATGAGGAAAGTTTACTTAGTAATTATTACAGTTTTATCATCACTTACTTCCACTACGATTTCGGCGCAGACAGATAGTACCATAGGTACTAATGTATCAGGAGGCGCTACGAACAACTATAAGACGCTGGCACATGCGCTTTGCGACGGACTACCCAGCGACAGACAAAAAGCGAATGCCATATATAACTGGATAACTCACAACATAAAATATGATGTGAAGGCACTGAAAAAGACAAGCCTGGAACCTGATAAGGTGGAGAAGGTATTGAAGAGGAGAAAGGCAGTTTGTGACGGTTACTCGAAACTCTTTACCGCTCTTTGTGAAGAAGCAGGCCTGAAGGCGGTAACCATAGATGGGTACGCCAAAGACTGGATGTTTGACAATGGCGACCAAATGTATATTCCCCGCCATGCGTGGAATGCAGTATATGTAGAAGGGAAGTGGCACCTGGTAGAAGCAACCTGGGGGGCAGGCCACCTGACACAGGAGCCGGGCTGGTTTAAAAAGCTATTCGGCGGAAAAAAGAACCCATTTGCAACCGGCAAACTGAAATTCAAATTTAACTACGACCCTACACACTTCCTGATGGATCCGCTGACTTTCCGCAAGACACATTTACCTACTGATCCACTGTGGCAGCTTACCGACAGCATGATGCCTATAACAGTATTTGAAGCAGGCGACAGCGCAATAGACAAATTTAATGCGAAGTATAGTGTACTTGTAGAAAACCTGCCCGAACTGGACAGGATCAACAAACTGGATGAATGGAAACGTAGCCAGGAGACGGCAAAACGTATTACAGAATTCAACCCACGCTTTAGGGTGGAGATGGCATTTAAGTATCATGCAGATGCGCTGGACTCCCTCTCAGCTGCACTGGTGAATAAAAGTACGTCGTTCCAGGCTTTGGTATCTGCCAAAGACGAACTAAAAAAAGCTGAGAAGGAAATCGCCACACAGAAAAGCACTATTTCTACAGAATACTCGGTGCTGAAGAAAAAGAACAAGACCAAAAACCTGGACGCCAAAGAACACATACGAAAACTGACCAGCGACAACAAAAGCCAGATGGCAGCCTGCAAGTCAAGAATAAACTCGGCCAATAATAGGTTTAAGGCTGTGGTGAATAAGGAAAAAGCCGCGGTGAAGAAAAACAATATGCTGCTGACAGCAAAACCAGGCACTGCCGTGAAGCTGAAAGAAGAAGATGCAACTGCTCCCGGCCTGATGACCATAGAGAGCAATGTAGACAAAGGCAACGCCAAGATACAAGAGCTAAAGCAAATAATAGAAGAGAAGAAAAAACTAATAGAAACTACGAAGAAGCAAAATGACAAACGACTAGACTCACTGGCCCTGAGCTTCAGGGTATGCGATTCTGCACTGGTGAAAGAAACCATCGCCCGCCTGAACATGCACGACAATTATGATGACGAGGTAATAAAATGGAATAGCATAGTAAAGAAGACGAGGCTGAACGACCTGGACACCCTGCAGAAGTACTTCTTTGCCGGATATGATTCTACGTTGATCTACTACGAATCGGCCAGGGCATCGCATTGGGAACAATTGGAACTATACCGCAAGAACTTTAAAGAGATAGAAAAATACAAACGCAGGAATACGAAGAATACTGCCTTCCTGTCGCAGTATAACACCATGGTGAACGAGTACAACAACAGCAACGAAGGTTACATGCAACTACTCAGTGATTTTGCCAGCTATATACAAGAGAACAAAAGCATCTTCACTAATGTAGTGAACCTATACAAACGCCAGGAGAAGCTGGTAGAATACATGAAAAAGTCGGAAGACACACGCAAGAAACTGGAAGAGGAAAATCTTGCAAAGAAAGAAGCCTTTGACAAGAAGGAAAATGAGAAACAACGTGACGCGATAAAAGCGACTACCAAGAAAATAGAAAAAGTACTTGCAGTAAAATAGGCAGTACTGAAAGTCAGCGAAGGCGGGAAATTCCCGCCTTTTTTTTCATTTATACCAGATGGTCATCGGTGTAACTACCAGGTGATCAAGTAAAATTAAATATTCTCTTAATATA
>CAMPKR010000118.1 GCA_946887345.1 uncultured Bacteroidota bacterium
CTTTGCAGCTTGTCTGCAAAGTCAGAGGAGGGCAACACAGCGACCAAGCTAATTAAGCTCCAACATCCCACAAAAAACTTTCCCACATACCCCTCTCAAAATTTGCTTCACCCCTCCCTCATTTCGTACCTTTACTATAGCGGTCAAATCCCCGCTTATTAACACTATGAACCACGTTTCTCGCGCCGCTTACCTCTTAAACTATAGTGAAAGAAAAATTAAAGCAACTTAAAGCATAGTTCAACTATAGTTCAAGTAAAATTCAAACAAAATTCAAGTAAAATTCAAATAAAAAAGGAAGGTTTCCTTATTTGGCGCGGCTTTCAGCGGGTTCAAATAAATAAAAATTCAAGTAAAACTTCTCCGGGCCGTTTTTAACGACTTTCAGGCCCTCACTTCGCCGATCTCTTGGATTCCACCGATAGCTTGCTAACTTTATATCCCTCAATTAGTAATGGATGGAAACAGCAAGATATAAAGAGCTGAAGCAGAAGTATGATGTGCTGGCTGAAGAAAAGGAGCGTATAGACGCCCTTGTAGAGATGGCGCTGGAGATGCGCAGCCACGACGTAGAGAAAGCCACAGAAATGGCCGACGAAATAATGCGCCGCTCTGAAAAAGAGGGTTACCAGCTGGGCCTCGGCCGTGGTATGAACCTCAAGGGCTGGTGCCTCTGGTCGCAGGGCAACTACGATTCCGGCCTTGACATACTGCAAAAGGCCAGTGTTATAGCAGTGCGCCTGAAGAGCAAACCACTGGAAGCCCGCATCTACAACAACTTTGGCTACATCTACCGCGACAAGGGCGAGCTAAGCACCGCGGTGAATTATTTTGAGAAAGCCCTGGCCATCAATGAAAAGCTGGGAGATGAGGTCGCCCAGTCAGTAAACCTGTCAAGCATAGCATACCTGCTGTATGATCTGAACGATTACGATACAGCACTTCAATTCGCATTGCGCTGCCTGCCGATCTTTGAGAAGGAGAATGATGTGTACAGGTTGTCGGCGCTGCATCACATACTGGGCAACATTTACTTCAAGCAAGACCAGCTGAAGGAGGCTTTAAAATACTATGAGGCCAACCTTACGCTGGACCAGGAGTCGGTCATACACATCATGGCTATCAGCGGACTGGGAAAGGTATATTATAAAATGCATGATTTTGATAAGGCGAGGAAGCACCTGCAGTTGGCCCTGGACAAATCGCTGGACCTGAATCACCTGGAGGTGCAGATAAGCAGTAAATACTACCTCGGGCGGATGCACATGGACGAGGGCAACTACCGCATGGCCCAGCAGGAAATGCTAAGCGCACTGGAAATGGCCGAGCAGTACAGCCGGATGCATGATGTGATGAGCATTCACGAAACTATGTCAGCGCTGTATGACAAGATGGGCGATATTCCCAAAGCCTTCCATCACCTGAAGACTTTTGAGCGACTGAAAGAAGAAATTTTCAAGCAGACGACTTTTAATAAACTCCGCACCCTGCAGACAAGGCAGGAGCTGGAACTGGCACAAAAAGAAAAAGAAGTAGCCGAGAGAACGGCCCACCTCAAGCAGCAGTTCATGGCTAATATGAGCCACGAGATACGCACGCCGATGAACGCGATAGTCGGCATGACTAGGCTGTTGGTAGATAAAGACCCGCGGCCGGAGCAGATGCGCTACCTGAAGGCCATACAGCAGTCGGCCGATAACCTGCTGGTGATCATTAATGATATACTGGACCTATCAAAAATAGAAGCAGGTAAGATCATAATAGAAGAAACAGATTTCTCGCTCAGTGAGATTATTAACAGCATGCAGGACATGCTGATGCTGAAAGCCGAGGAAAAAAATATAGCACTGAAAACTGTGGTAGCTCCCGGGGTGCCGCGCAGGCTGGTGGGCGACCCGACGCGCATCAACCAGGTACTGATCAACCTGGCAGGCAATGCGATCAAGTTTACCGAGAAAGGCTATGTGGAAGTAAGTGCAAGAGTGGAAAGGCAGGAAGACAAGAAGTATTGGATAAAGATGGACATCAGCGATACCGGTATTGGTATTTCGGCTGACTACATTGATAAAATATTTGAGAGCTTCACTCAGGCAGGCACCGATGTGGCGCGAAAGTTCGGCGGAACAGGGCTGGGTCTTACTATCTCAAGACAACTGGTATCATTGATGCATGGAGAAATATCTGTAACGAGTGAGCCGGGTAAGGGAACAACTTTCTCCGTGCTGATACCTCTCGATGAGTCGGACGTGCAGGTGGATGAAGACGACAGTGATGTGCTGGAGGATGCTACCAAAGAATTGCTGAACAAGGCACAGCTGCTGCTGGTAGAGGACAATGAATTTAACCGTATGGTAGCTGAAGACACCCTGAAGGAACTACTGCCGGGGATTACCATAGATATAGCAGTGAACGGGCAGGAAGCAGTAGACCGCGTGCGAACGAGACAATATGATGTGGTGCTGATGGATATACATATGCCGGTAATGGATGGACTGACAGCAACCAAAACGATCAGGAAGACCTTGCCTGCCCCTGCGAAAGACGTAGGCATAATAGCCATGACTGCCAATGTGCTTCAGGAAGATGTAAAGCAGTACCTGGCAGAAGGCATGAACGCTTACGTATCGAAACCCTTTAAGCCCGACGAACTATTACTTAAAATGGCATCACTGATACAGGGCGATAAGGTGCAGCAGCGCGAAGGCAAACCAAAAACGGCGGCGCAGCAGATAGAGGTACCCAAGCCGGTAATACCCGACAAGGTAACCGACATGGCCTTTTTGAAACAATTCACAGGCGGCAACCCGGACAAGATGAATAAATACATAGGTATGTTCCTGGATAATGCCCCTAAACTGCTGGCGACCATTAAGAGCAGCCTGGAGCAGAAAGATTATCCGCAGGTGAAGGTGGCAGCTCACTCTTTGAAGCCGCAGCTATCGTACATGGGGGTGAAGGAAGACTTGAGCCACATCTTTATGATGGAGCAGACAGCAGGAGAGTCAGCACACCATGACAGGTTGCCTCAACTACTGGAGAACCTGGAAATGGTTTGCGATAAGGCATTTGAGGAGCTGAAAACCATAGCGGCGACGTAGATCATCTTTTTTTACCGAGAAATGTGCTTGTTTTGCAGCGAAAGATGTCTCTTTTGGTACAAAATGTGAACAACGAGGCACAAAAGAGAAGATTTTTCATTTTTTTTTATATTTTTCTGCCTCATAGAATTACACATAACCATGGCTACAGATCAAAAGCGTACGGTTTTTTTGGTAGATGACGAACCGATACAGAATGAAATGCTGAAGGATTATCTATCTGAGCGTTTCGTTTATGACATCAGAACTTTCGATAACGGTGAGGAGGCTATAGCCCATATGCACCTGAATCCTGAAATAATGGTACTGGATTACCACCTGAACCTGCACAAGTCTGATGCAAAGAATGGAGTAGAGGTGCTGAAGGAAGTGAAAGACAAGTATCCTAATGTGCAAGTGATCATGCTTTCGGGCCAGGACAAGCTGGAAATAGCTGTTGACAGTATGAAGTACGGTGCTTATGACTACGTGGTAAAAGGTGAAACAGCCTTCTCGCGTATGGAAAATGTTTTTAACAATGTAAGCGAGCTGCACATAGCCAAAACAGTAAACCGTGCTTATAAAAAGACGATCATTTTCCTTTCGGTGGTTATAGGTTTGATAGTATTCTTATCTATTTACCTGATGTTTACAGGTGCTTATTCTCACTACTCCCAATAGTATCGACAATATTAACAAGTAAAAGCAGGAGTTTGCGGACTTCTGCTTTACTTTTGCTCCCATTCATACCAATAAAAAGAACATGGAATTAGCCAAACGCCTGGACCGGATATCAGAACCACAGACGATAAAGATGGCAAAGCTGAGCCGGGAACTGAAGGCGCAAGGACACAACATAATAGACCTTAGTTTAGGAGAACCCGATTTCCGTACCCCCGAACATATTTGTGAAGCTGCAGCAGAGGCAATGAAAGGGGGCTATACCAAGTATACCCCGGTAGTTGGCTATCCCGAGCTGAGGGAAGCTATCTGCCGGAAGCTGAAAAGAGACAACGGCCTGGAGTACAGTATAGACGAAGTGATAGTATCTACAGGGGCAAAACAATGCCTGGCCAATGCCGTACTCAGCCTTATAGATCCGGGGGATGAAGTGATCATACCCACACCTTATTGGGTAACATATAGCGCACTGGTAGACCTGGCGGAAGGTAAGTGCAAATTTATCACCTGTACAATCGATACAGATTTTAAGTTGTCACCGGAAAAGCTGGAAGTGGCTATAACAGATAAAACCAAGCTGTTCATATTTTCCTCTCCCTGCAACCCCACCGGTAGTGTATATTCCAAAGCAGAACTGGAAGGCCTGGCTGAAGTCTTTAAACGTCATCCGAACGTATTCATCATCAGCGATGAAATATACGAGTACATCAACTTTGTAGGTAAGCATGAAAGCATAGCGCAGTTTGCTGAACTGAGGAATAGGGTAGCAATAGTAAATGGCATGTCCAAAGGCTTTGCTATGACCGGCTGGAGGCTTGGATATATGATGGCGCCGAAGGAACTGATCCAGGCTTGTGATAAACTACAGGCACAGTTTACCTCGGCCACATCGTCTATTACACAGCGTGCTGCAATCGCAGCACTTACCCAAAGCCTGGAGCCGACTAAGGAAATGGTGAAAGCTTTTGAAGAACGCAGAGAATTTGTAGTAAAGGCATTAAGCGATATGCAGGGTGTACAGATCAACAGGCCGGAAGGAGCTTTCTATGTGTTTCCTAACATCAGTTCATTCTTTGGGAAAACAGATGGTGACATGACCATCAAAAACGATGAAGATTTCTCGATGTACCTGCTGCATAAAGCGCATGTGAGTACGGTGAATGGCGGTGCCTTCGGTAACCCGAACTGCATTCGTATTTCTTACGCTACTTCAATAGAGCAGCTACAAAAAGCAATGGAGCGTATAAAAACAGCGCTGGAGAGATTACACTAAACTATTGCTATACAATATTTTACAAAGCGGACCCTTACGGAGCCGCTTTTTTGCTGTGTTTTACGGGTATATTTTCTTAAATTAGGATATAATACTATTCTCATGAAACGACTTTTATTAACTGCTATCGGCAGCCTGTCTCTTTTTTCCCCTACTGTGTTTGCCAAAGATTTCTCGCCCGCTTCACAACTATACTTTGTAGAAAACAAGGGGCAGATAACCGACCAGTTTGGCCTGCCACGCAAGGATATACAGTATGTGCTGCATGCCAAAGGACTAGACGTGTTTATTGGTAGGGATGCCATACATTACCAGTTTACAAAACCGGCCAAAGAAGGGAAGGTAGAAAGCTACAGGCTGGATGTGGCGCTGGAAGGTGCGTCGCCGTCTGCAGGAATAAGTGCAGAATTTTTACCTGAAAATATTCAATACAGGACAGCGGCTACACCGGAAATGGTAACAGCGCGCACTGCGAGCAAGATCGTTTATAAAGACGTTTACCCCGGAATTGACAGGGTTATTTATGTAAAGGATGGCAAACTGGAGTATGATTTTATAGTGAATGAAGGAGCGAGTGCAGCTATTATTAAGCAAGGGTATAATGGAGCTTCAAGCCTGAACATACCGAAGGGCGGGGGACTGGAGATAAAAACACCATTCGGGTCAGTTACCGAGCAAACGCCGGTTGCGTACCAGGAAGACGGTAAGAAAATTGGCAGCGCGTTCAGGCAGGCCGGGAAGTCTGTGAGCTTTACGCTGGAGGACTATGAAGGCAAGCTGACGATAGACCCGGTTATTGAATGGGCCACTTATTATGGAGGTACTGGAGGAGATGTTATCTACGACGTCGCCGTAGATGCTTCAGGAAATGTATATGCCTGCGGTGAAACGGAGAGTACAAGCAACATAGCCACTGTGGGCGCCCATCAACAAACCCATGGGACAGGACTGACAGATGCTTTTATCGCAAAATTCAATTCAATCGGGGGGCTCCAATGGGCCACCTATTATGGGGACACCGGGATTGAAAACCTTAACGCAATAACCTGTGATGCGAACGGCAACGTATTCGCCGGCGGTAGAACTACGAGCGGTAATATTGATGCGGGTGTAGTGCACCAGTCCGTAATGTATGGCTCCTCGGATGCTTTTTTGATGAAGCTGACCAGTAACGGGCAACTCCTGTTTTGTACCTACTACGGTGGATACAGTAGCGAAAACGGTGTAGATGTAAAGTGTGATGCAAATAACAATGTCTTTTTATCCGGTACTACTAACAGCGGCAATTTTATCGGAACAACAGGTACTCACCAGGCATTCCAGTTTGGAGGTAGCCAGGGTTTTCTTGTGAAGTTTGATAATGCAGGTGTACGGCAATGGGGCACCTATTTCGGCGGTACCACAGATGAATCGGGTTCGGGGATAGCAATTGACTCGGCGGGCTATATATATATGGTGGGCAATTCACAAAGCAATGACTATATCAGTACTACGGGGGCATTCCAAACAGTGCCACAAGGAGGCACTTCGGATGGCTACCTTGCGAAGTTCCGCAATAACAATGGCCAGCTAAGCTGGGCTACATACATTGGAGATACCGATGTGGACGGCGCCAGAGGCGTTGCCACCGGCCCCGGCTACTCTGTATATGTCACAGGTTATACGCAGAGCGGCACGGTATTGCATACCGTCGGCACGCAGCAGCAGGCCTACAGTGGGCTTGGCGATTGTTATTTGTTAAGATTTGACAGTGCAGGAAACCGCATATGGGGAACCTACTATGGCGGAACCCAGTATGATGAGCCCGCGGATGTGGAGTGCGCTCCTGACGGGTCTATATGGATTGCGGGACAAACAGGCAGCACAACAGTTATTGCAACAGTAGACGGGCACCAGGCGGCACTAGCGGGCAATGTAGATGGCTTTTTTGCAAAATTCGACAATGCGGGTATGCGGACCTGGGGAAGCTATTATGGAGGAATTGACAATGACGCGGCCAACGCTCTGGCCTCTTATGGTAACGCTGTGTACGTGGGAGGGCAAACGTACGGCCCGGGAGCGCTTTCCACTACGGGAGCGCACCAGGTGGTTAGCGGCGGTTTCGATGATGGGTTTGTTGCTAAATTTATTGAATGTACCGTGCCCGCAATTACAGCACTCAGTGCCACTACCTTCTGCCAGGGGGATAGTGTGATACTTGCGGGGCCGGTCGGTTCGGGGTATACCTACCAGTGGATGCTGAATGGTGCGAATATTAATGGTGCTACTGATACTACTTATACAGCAATCGGTGGAGGCAACTACTCGTTGGCACTCACTACTACGGCATGCGGGCTGGATACCTCCTTTACAATACAGGTGACAGTGAACCCACTGCCTGTGCCTGTTATTACCAACGTAGGCACCACCTTAAATA
>CAMPKR010000119.1 GCA_946887345.1 uncultured Bacteroidota bacterium
GTAGATGGCTACGCCTCCCGCCGACTGGACTCGGACTTTAGGGAAAGGGTACAGGCAGCGGGCGTCAGGTTCAGCCTTTTTGAACCGTTCTTTCGTTCCGGAAGTTTCTATGTGGGGAGAAGGCTCCACCACAAAGTACTGGTTACAGATTCGGCACATGCCCTGGTAGGCGGTATCAACATCAGCGACAGATACAACGATATACGGGACAGTGCTGCCTGGCTCGACTGGGCCGTATACGCGGAGGGAGAAATATCATACAAAGTAGATAAGTTCTGCATTGAGATCTGGCGGGGATCTACTTTGCCCCGTGAGTATAAAGAGGTAACTTTTTCCGCACCTAAGGTAGAAGCCGAATGCCTGGTGCGTATGCGGCGCAACGACTGGGTGAAGCGAAAGACGGAGGTGTACCGCAGCTATATGGAGATATTTACTACCGCGGAGAAACAGGTTACGCTCATGTCGGGCTATTTCTGGCCGGGACAAAAACTACTGAGGAGAATGAGCGCCGCTGCAAAGCGCGGAGTAAAGATCAGGCTGATGCTGGCAGGTGTATCGGATATACCAATTGCCAAGTCGGCCGAGAGATATGTATACCGCAGACTGTTTAAAAGCGACATCGAAGTTTACGAATACCAGGGCAATGTACTACATGGAAAGATCGCGGTGGCTGACACCTGCTTTGTGACGGTAGGCTCTTACAATGTAAACAATATAAGCGCCTACGCCAGCCTGGAGCTCAATCTTGATATAAAAGACGACGATTTTGCTGTAACAGTAGAGCAAAAACTGGACAAGATCCTTCAAAAAGACTGCATCAAGATCACTGAGGAAAGCTTCATCAAAAAATACAATTTCATCCAGCGTATGTGGCAGCGTTTTGCCTTTAACCTGGTGCATCTCATCTTCTTCCTCTTCACCTTTTACTTCCAGCAAAGTGCAGCGAAAAGAATGAGCCGTTCACTTAAGGAATAAGCCTGTATTATTGATGGCTAAATGCCTACCTTTACTTATCAGCTTCAACATTCCGGATGAGAACTCTTTACATTGTCCTCAGTTTATTATTAGCCAACCAGCTTTACGCACAGGCACCGGCGCTTGTATGGGCCAGTAGCTTTTCAAGCGGCGGCGTGGATGAAGGCAGATCTGTGGCTGTAGATGCAGACGGCTACGTTTACACCGTCGGCAACTTCAATGATACTGCAGATTTCGACCCAGGCACCGGCACATTTGATATGTCTTCAACCGACCTTAGTGACATCTATATTGTCAAGTTGAGTCCGTCCGGTGACTTAGTATGGGCGAAAAGTATAGGAGGTACAGGTAGTGATATACCAAGTAATGTCATCTTAGACGGGACAGGGCAACTTTATATTACCGGCCAATTTGCCTACAGGGTAGACTTTGATCCAGGACCAGACAGCACCTTCCTAACTGCCAATGCGAATGCGGATGTTTTCGTTCTTAAGATGGACACTGTCGGTAACTTCTTGTGGGCAAATGGCTTCGGAGGAGACTTTGTTGACAACGGACTTGCTCTTGCTGTAGATGATGCGGGCAATGTTTACAACGTAGGTCAATATACCAACAACTGTGATTTTGATCCGGACACAAGCAGCGCCTTTGTACTTACAGCACGGGGCAGCAGTCCCAATGCATACATTGTAAAGTTTGATGCTTCGGGAAATTTTATCTGGGCGAGAGGTTGGGGTGGAACCTCGTCTGATGCCGCAAGGGACATGGAAATAGATGAGGCGGGCGACCTTTACATTGTGGGGAGTTTTACCGGACTGGTAGATTTTGATCTCGGGCTACCTATCTACTATTTTAACGCCGGAAGTAGCGGCACCAATGGATATTTACTAAAGCTAAATTCAGCCGGGGACTACATATGGGCGAAAGACCTTACAGCAAGCTCGGCAGGCTCCTCGGAGAATTGCGTGTCTATCAGGCTGGATCCTTCCGGCAACCTTTATCTATGCGGCAGTTTCAGTGGCACCGCAGATTTCGACCCGGGGAGTGGTAACTATTACGTGTCGGCTCTTGACGATAATTTATCCGACATCTTTGTAGAGAAACTGGATGCAAACGCCGATTTTTTATGGGCAATAAGCATGGGTGGTCGCCGGGCTGACCGTCCTCTTTCTATGGCAGTGAACCAAAACGGCTCTGTATACCTCACCGGTTCTTTTACTGATACAGCAGACTTTGATCCCGGGCCGGGTACACTTAATCTCATGTCGGAAGGCTCTAACGATGCATTCATTTGCAGGCTCGAACCGGATGGTCATATAGTTTGGGCAGCTGCTTTCAACGGACCGGAAATGCAGAATGGTAATTCCATAGCCTTGGATACAAACGCCAATATTTATCTCACCGGCAACTTCCGGGGTGCCTGCGATTTCGATCCGAATGCAACCAGCTATGTGTTGAATCCCCAGGGAAGTGTTTATGATGCTTTCGTACTTAAACTGAATGAACCAGCTAATCTTGACATTGAACAACCTGCAAACAATACGAAACTGAGTTTATATCCTAACCCTGCTTCATCAGAAACTACCCTTGTCTCGATCGATGGATTTGCTAATAGTACTATTAGCCTGTTTCAGATGAACGGACAGCTGCTACAGGAATGGACGGGCACGAAGCAGGATAAGCTCTCTATTTCTCTTGCCGGCTACGCCCCCGGCATATACATGCTGGAAGTAAGAAAGTCAAATAGTGCAAGGCAATATATTAAGCTTGTAAAAGAATAGAGTTGCAACCACCTGCTAAGTAAAGAGCCCCCGTTAATACCGGGGGCTTTATATTTCCTTTTAGCTTTTTTAGACCGTCCTGTTGGGATCGAAGGCTTCCAGCTCATTGGCTACAGCTGTGAGGAAGCTGGCACCCAGTGAACCATCTACGATACGGTGATCGTAGCTTAACGATAAATACATCATATGGCGTATAGCAATCACATCACCCTGCTCGGTTTCTATCACCATGGGGCGCTTCTTAATGCTGCCCACGGCCAGTATCGCTACCTGTGGTTGGTTAATAATTGGGGTGCCCATAAGGCTGCCGAAGGTGCCAACATTGGTAACAGTAAATGTACCACCTTGTGTATCGTCAGCTTTCAGTTTGTTGTTACGGGCAGCATTGGCCAGTCCGTTTACATCCTTGCTGAGACCGAGCAGGTTTTTGGTATCAGCATTCTTAATCACAGGCACTATCAGGTTTCCGCTAGGCAACGCTGCAGCCATACCTATGTTAATGTCTTTCTTCACTATTATCCTGTCGCCGTCTACGCTGCTGTTGATCATAGGATACTTGCGGATGCAATTCACTATCGCTTCCATAAATATCGGCGTGAAGGTGATCTTCTCTCCGTACTTGCCTTCAAATTCCTTCTTCACTTTATCTCTCCAGCGCACGATGTTTGTCACATCTGCCTCAGTAAAGCTTGTTACGTGAGGAGAAGTAGCCTTGCTGCGCACCATATGGTCAGCTATCAGCTTGCGCATGCGGTCCATCTCTATTATTTCTACGTTGCCACCGGCGCTTACAGCAGGAGCAGTAGCAGTACCTGCTTGTGGAGCGGAAATTGGTTGAGCGGGAGCCGATTGCTGTGCGGCAGGTTGTGGCGACGGAGCAGTATGTACTGCTGCACCATTACTATTGCCTCCGCGATTTGAAATGTAGCTAAGGATATCTTTCTTGGTTACACGGCCTTCATTACCTGTACCGGGTATTGTCTCCAGTTCCGCCATGCCGATGCCTTCTTTACCAGCGATATTTAACACCAGCGGAGAATAGAAACGGTTGCCTCCATCCGGAGCAGCAACAGGTGCTGCTGCCGGCTGAGGCTGCGGTTTTGGTGCAGGTGCAACCTGGGCCACAGGCTCAGGAGCTTGTTGTACAGGGGCTGCAGCAGGTGATGCTGCGCCGGTGACGGCGCCTACTGTATCTATTTTTGCAATAACGGTACCCACGGGCACTACGTCATTCTCTTTAAAAAGTATCTCTGTTATTACTCCCTCTGCGGTTGATGGCACTTCGCTATCCACTTTATCAGTGGCTATCTCCAGCACAGTCTCGTCCATCTTTACATTGTCTCCGGGCTTTTTGTGCCACTTCAGTACGGTGGCCTCCATAATGCTCTCTCCCATCTTGGGCATTACCAGATCAACAATTGCCATAACTAGTTATTTGTTGTTATTCTTTGTAGCTGCAAAAGTAATCAAATGAAGCCCAAAAGTAAATTTTGCTTTGAGCCACTTCATACCTAAATATCTATAATATCAGGCTTGCTATAAATTATCCCTGAAGTCGCGGCGGCGCATCAGTTTCAGGTCTTGCAGTACTGCGGCCTTTACATTGATGGTAAAGTTGTAGTTCTTCTGCGGACCGAAAGGAACAGTCTCCAGGCGCATAGCCCAGCAGTGCAGGTCGCGGAATATCTGTATACGTGTTATCTGCAGTTTTTTCTCAATAAAGGAGTAACCACTCTGGAAGGTCACTTTCCAACGGGAGGTGATGTTAAACTCACCGCCAAAGTTTAAAAAGTGATTCGTCACTTGTATGGTGTCTTTTTTTGACGCTGCAAGGTAGGAGTTGCTTACATTCAGTGTGTAACTAAGGTTAAGCGCCCAGGGGATGTCAAAGTCTACATAGTTGGTATAGTCGGGATTAAAGATAATACCATCCTTTTGTGAAGACGGCACCTTATTGTCCCTGTTCTTTGGCTTCGACGTGAGCGCAGTGCTCACGCTTATGCCCGCATCCGTAAAGCGCGCAAATCCCTCTCCGCGTTCCCATATTGTGCTATAGGCATATGATCTGTCGGTAGTCTTATCTATGCCATACTGCTCAAAATTGGCTCCTGCAGAGATAGATATTTTATCCAGTACATTGGTACGGAACGACATATTGATCGGTGCCCATTGCAGGGAATCAGCTGCAAAATTGTAGGAAGAAGTAATACTGAATCCGTCAATCAATGTTATATTCCTGAAGCCCGACACAGTATCCTTTTTACTGCGCACTTTCATCTGCAGGTTATTATTGATACCGAAGCCTATACGTCTTTGTTCACCGGAACTAACCCTACCCACAAAATCCGAGGTCTCAAAGCGGTACAGGTTTCCAAAGGTGTTGCTATCGGTTTGCGCTTCATAGTAGTAATTAAACCCGCTCTTACTAAAATCAGGACGGTATGTAAAATCTACCCTTGGCTCCAGCACATGCCTTATACCTCTTACCGTTCCCTTTTTAAACAGCTTCATACCATATAAACGGGTACTTAAAGGAACACTGAATTGATAATCCCTGGCCGTAAAGAAACCCCTGCGAAGGGTAGTATCCATCTTATCGGTTGCGGGATTGTATTGCTGCTTTATTTCTTCGGTGAACCAATACTCATTGTATGGAATGCTGAATGAAGTGTTTAAGTAGCGCAGTACTGTATAGTTGGCAGAGATAGGTATAGAGTGACTAATACCATTTGCAAACTTTAGTGTATTAATATCAAACAGGCTGTCGTAAAAGCTGGTTTTGTTTTGTGCGTTGAGTGTATATGTAAAAGATATCTTGTCAAACCAACGGGGCTTGCCTACATAGCTTTTGCTCTGGAACGGTGCTATATTGGCGACGTTAAAGGCAATGCTCGGCAAAGTTACATTCACCAGTCCATCCAAAGTATTCTGATTGTGCAGCGCACTCACGGCCAGGCTAAATGGTTTACCCTGCCACGATTTGTTATAGCTAAGGTTAGACATGAACTGGTTATCTACAATCTGCAGAGGATCGTAACTGGTGTTGCTATAGAACGACGAAGTACCTGCTTTTACAGAAGCGTTAAAGCTCTGCCCCGGTCTTGCCTTCGGGTCTGTGCGGTGTGCCCAGTTCACCATAAAGTCGCGACTGATTTGGGCGTCCGGTTCGTAACTCTCGCCGGTTTTATTATAAGCATACTGGAATTGGAAATTCCCGTCGTAGTGATAAATGTTTTTATAGTTGGTGGCACCGCTGGCCTGCCAGCTACCTTTTGAGAAAAGGTTTAGCTGAGCAAGAAAATCCATTTTGTCACTGATGTGGAAATAGTAGCCGCCATTCAGCAAACCGAGGCCACGATTCTGTTCCACTGTATAAGTAGGAAGAATAAAACCCGAACGCTGCTTTTCCGATATCGGGAACAAGCCGAAGGGAAGAAATAGCGGGGTAGGTACGCCTTCTATAGCAATATTAGCCGGACCCGAAGCTGCTACCCTGCCGGGTATCACCTTTATCTTTTTAGCTACGATGCCGAAGTGTGGTGTGTCGAGCGCACAAGTGGTGTAAACATTGTGTAAGCCGTATATCGACTGGTCAGGATTTCGCTTTATCTGCTGGCTGTGCAGGAAGCCCTCGCCATACTGGGTATTAGCGTTTCTTACTATGGCCCGCTTGCTTACAAAATTGTATTGAAGTGAATCATAAACAATCTTCTCCTGCCCCTGGGTAAAACTAGGTTTGTCTATTATTTTCCCTGCAGTATCAAATAGCGGTGAGGCTGTCACGTTGTTATTTCCCTGGTTATAGGTGATCTGTCCAGCCTCCATCACTTTGTCCTCATAAGTCACTTTAGCCTTACCGTAGAGGTAAAATAAGTTGCTGTCCAGGTTCATCACAGCAGAATCCCTCGCAGTTGCCACTACCACATTGTCCATTGCGTCTTTTGATATACGTATGCCCAGGCGCTCTTCCAGGCTCTTCGGCGAGCGTACAGTTGAATCGGGCGGGTTTCCCAAGGTATCTACTGAGGTGGAATCGGCAACAGTTAAAGTAGTGTCGGGCCTTATGGAAAGACTATCATTGGAGGATCTTTGTCTCAGCTGTGCATTAGCAGAAATGCTAATAAAAATAAAAATGACCGCCAGAAAACAATAAAGGCGGTGATTACATGCGTTTTTTGGGATAATTTTACCGCACAGGCTCATGAATGGGCACAAAAATAGTTATTTGCTTGCAGCTTTGATTATTTTGTATTTTTAAGCAGTATTTATCCTTGTATAACAGTATGCGTACCAAAGTTTTAGTTTTCCTACTATTATTCTGTCTCAGCCCAGCCATACTTTTTGCAAACGGCAAAAAGGTAAGAAAAATTGTACTTGACGCCGGACACGGCGGAAAGGACATTGGCGCCCGCGGTAAGATATCTACGGAAAAGGAGCTGACCCTTGATGTGGTACTACTGCTCGGGAAAATGATCCGCGAGAACCTGCCTGATGTAGATGTGATTTATACCCGCACTACAGATACCTATCCCAGCCTGGTAGAAAGACACGAAATTGCCAATCAAAATGGTGGCGACCTTTTCATTTCTGTACACGTCAACTCTACGGCGGGCCGCACCCAGCGCATAAAGGTGGGTACCAAAACAGTGAAGAGGGGCAAAAAAAGAGTAAAGGTACCGGTGTATAAAAC